>CBIHQF010000072.1:0-11081 GCA_966211665.1 uncultured Pseudomonas sp.
AGCACGGCTTCAGCGATTACGAGCTGAAGCTGACCGGCAGCTACACGCCGCGCGAGTATTGCGTGCAGTACGGGGAGAGCGATTTCGCCTTCGTCTCGCGGCTGCTCGAGGAAGAGGGCATCTTCTGGTTCTTCACCCATGCCGATGGGGCGCACACCCTGGTGCTGGGCGACAGCAACGACGCTTTTCCGCCCTGCCCGAACGCCACCACCATCACGTATTACGGCCAGCAGATGGGCGAGCGCGAGCTGCATGGCATCCGCTCGGGGCAGATCTGTCGGCAGGCGGTGTCCGGGGTTTACCGCGCCACCGATTACGAATTCACCACGCCGACCACCTCGCTTTACGGCCAGGCCGAGGCGGTCGCCGGGCCGTTGTCGGTCTACGAGCATCCCGGCGGCTACACCGCCAAGGCGCGTGGCGATGCCCTGGGCACGATGCGAGTGAATGCGCTGCGCAGCCAGGAAAGCCGCTTTATCGGCGAAAGCGATTGCCGCTGGCTGGTGCCGGGACACAGTTTCACCCTGAGCGGCCACGAAGACGACACGGCGAATATCGAATGGGTGGTGACCCGGGTCAGCCACGAAGCCGGCCACGAGCATTACCGCAATCGCTTCGAGGCGATTCCCAAGAGCACCAATTACCGGCCGCCACGCACCACGCCCAAGCCGCGCATGCATACCCAGACCGCCATCGTGGTCGGCAAGTCCGGCGAGGAAATCTGGACCGACGAATACGGGCGGATCAAGATCCAGTTCCCCTGGGACCGCGACGGCAAGAACGACGAGGCCAGCTCCTGCTGGGTGCGCGTGGTGCTGCCCTGGAGCGGTAAGGGTTTCGGCATGCAGTTCATCCCGCGCATCGGCCAGGAAGTGATAGTCACCTTTATCGACGGCGACCCGGACCGGCCCCTGGTTACCGGCTGCGTGTACAACGGCGACAACGCGCTGCCTTATGAGTTGCCGGCGAACCAGACCCAGTCGGGGATCAAGACCAACTCCAGCAAGGGCGGCGGCGGCTTCAACGAGCTGCGTTTCGAGGACAAGAAGGACAGCGAGGAGGTGTTCCTCCAGGCGCAGAAGGACTTCAAGATCAACGTACTCAACGACACCACCGCCACCGTCGGCCACGACGAAACCCTTACGGTGCAGAACGCGCGCACCCGCACGGTGAAGGACGGCGACGAGACCGTCACCCTGGAGAAGGGCAAGCGCACCGTGACCATCCAGACCGGCAGCGACACCCTCGACGTGAAGGACACGCGCACCCTCAAGGTCGGCGGCGACCAAACCCACAGCACCGGCGGCAACTACGAGCACAAGGTTACCGGCAACTACGAACTGACCGTGGACGGCAACCTGACCATCAAGGTCGGCGGCACCCTGACCCTGCAAAGCGGCGGCGACCTCACCGCCAAAAGTGACGCCAATCTCACCAACCAGGCCGGCACCGCGCTGACCAATAAAGCCGGCACCGCGTTGACCAACCAGGCCGGCACCACCCTGGACAACAAGGCCGGCACCACCCTGACCAACAACGGTGGCGTCAGCCTGATCAACAAGGCCGCTGCCGACCAGACGGTGGACGGCGGCGGCATGCTGACCATCAAAGGCGGCCTGGTGCAGGTGAATTGATGGCGAGCGAGCGGCATAGCGCACAGCGGGCGTCGGCATGAGCGGCCCTAGCGGCAAGATCAAGCTGCACCGTGGCGACCGCGAGCTGCGCGGCACCCTGCATGACGGTGCCTTGGATGGGCCGGTGCGCATCGATGAGGAGGGCCGTCCGCAGGCCAGCCTGAGCTATCGCCAAGGCGTGCTGCACGGCCCTTTCGCGCTGCTCTACCCCAACGGCAAGCCGATGGCGCGGATGAATTACGAAAACGGCAAGCTGCACGGCCCGGCGACCTATTACGCGCCGGAGGGCTGGGTGCAACGCCAGGCCAATTACCGCGCGGGGTTGCTGCACGGCGAGGTTAAAACCTTTTTCGCCAACGGCAACCTGGTCGAGCTGCAGCGCTACCACGCCGGCGAATTGCATGGCCTGCAACAGCGTTTCCATCCCGACGCGAAATTATCCTGGCGGCAATTGTTTCAGCAGGGCCAGGTCGCCGAGGCCGAGCAGCGCTTCAGCAAGGACGGCCGGCCGCTGGACGCAGAGGGCAAGCCGATTTCGCGCATTGCCTGGTGGTGGCGCCGGCTGACCCAGGCGCCAGAGGCATAACGGCGTAGTTTTGGTGGATGGAAGAAGCGTCAGCTACGCGCCCCGATCCACCCTACGGCCCTCAGGTCCCTACGGAATCAGCATCTGCACCTGGCCCGGGTAGGTGATGGTGATCACCCCGGCATAGCTGCACATCAGCGTGCAGTTGGCGTCCAGCGCCGGCATCTTACCGATCAACACCGTGGGCGCGCCGGGTATCCAGGGGCTGGCGGTGGCGGGGATGCAGGGCATCGGCGTCAGCACGCCGAGCGCCGCGGCGGTGGCGGCCGCCACGGTCGGGTTGGCCGGGCTCTGGCACATGCCGAACGTGGGGATGTTGACCATCGGGATGTAATCCATGATGTTTGCCGCCGGCATGCCGGCGGTCATGGTGCAATTGGTCGGCAGCACGTTGAGCACCGCGGGAGCGACGCCGAAGCTGCAGCTCATGGTGGCGCCGGAGCAGACTTGTGGACTACCCATGCTTTTCTCCTTGGTGGCAGTGATCAGGTCGCTAGGAGCCTAGCAGACTGGTGAAGAACGTGACGCACCGCACCCGCAGGGGGGCGTTTACGGGCGCTATGTACCACGGCAAAGGCGCCAGGCATTCGCCTTCGCCAGAAAATAATTCTGGGGCGCCTGTAACGCCGCTACGCTTCATCGCTCTAGTTGAATGCCGGCACGCAAAAAACCTATTCGACCGGCTCAATCAGACTACCGAGGATAACTCCATGACCACCAAGACCACCGCTGCTGGCGCCGCCATCGCGTTTGCCGCCGCCTCCCTGTTCGCCGGCTTGACCAGCACCGTCGCGGTTGCCGAAGAAGCCAAGGTGCATTGCTACGGCGTGACCGCCTGCAAAGGCCAGAACGATTGCAAAACCGCGGAAAACGCCTGCAAAGGCCAAGGCGCCTGCAAAGGCCACGGCTTCAAGTCGATGACCCTGGCCGAGTGCAATGCCGCCAAAGGCACGGTCGGCGAGTGATCGAACCGGGGTGGCCGCGCTGTGCGGCTGCCCCGCATCGACAACGAGGAGCCGAGTATGACGACTGAACGATACGACCTGGGTTTCGGTTTAGGGCTGCGCAGCACCTACTACCAGGCCATTCTCGAACAGCGTCCGGCGATCGATTGGTTCGAAATCGTTTCCGAGAATTATCTGGTCGAGGGCGGCAAGGCCCTCTACTACCTGGATGCCATCGCCGAGCACTATCCGCTGGTGATGCATGGCGTGTCGCTGTCGATCGGCGGCCCGCACGAGCTGGACCGCGATTACCTGCGGCGCCTCAAGCAATTGGCCGCGCGGGTGCAGCCGCAATGGATCTCCGACCACCTGTGCTGGAGCCGCGGCAACGCCCACCAGCTGCACGATCTGCTGCCGCTGCCTTATACCGAGGAAAGCCTGCAGCACGTGGCCGCGCGGGTGCGCCAGGTGCAGGACGTGATCGAGCGGCCGCTGGTGCTGGAGAACGTTTCCAGCTACCTGCGCAGCGCCGACGACCAGTTCAGCGAATGGCAATTTCTCGCCGCGCTCAGCGAGCTCAGCGGCTGCGAATTGCTGCTCGATGTCAACAACGTCTATGTCAGCGCGCGCAACCATGGCTTCGACCCCTGGGAGTTCATCAGCGGCTTGCCGGCCGCGCGGGTGCGCCAGCTGCATCTGGCCGGTCACAGCGACTACGGCAGTTACCTGATCGACACCCACGATCAGCCGGTCTGCGATCCGGTGTGGCAGCTCTACCAACGCACCCTGGGTCACCTCGGGCCGGTATCGACGCTGCTCGAGCGCGATGACCATTACCCGCCGCTGGACGAATTGCTCGGCGAGCTGAACAAGGCCCGAGCCTTTGCCGCGGCGGCGCTCGGCGGGGGTGCGGCATGCGCCTGAATGACTGGCAACGCGAGGTCGAGGCCTACCTGTTGGGCGCGGACTCGACCCCCACGCCGGCGCTGCGCGACAGCCTGCTCGGCAGTGCCGGGCTGGCGGTCGAGCAGGGCCTGGCGATTTACCACAACGCCTATCGCGCGCGCTTGCTCGAAGCGCTGCGCGGCGACTATCCAGCGCTGCACGGCTGGCTCGGCGACGAGGAGTTCGACGCCCTGGCCCTGGCCTATATCGACGCCCACCCTTCGCGGCACTTCAGCTTGCGCTGGCTGGGCGCCGAGCTGGCGGGTTTCATCGACGGCTTTCTGGTGCCGGAACAGGCGCAGCCGTTGGCTGAACTGGCGCGCCTGGAATGGGCCTTCACTCTGGCCTTCGACGCGCCCGCCGCCGAGCCCTTGAGCTTGGCGCAAATGGCCGAGTTGCCGGCCGAGGCGTGGCCGAATCTGCAGGTGCGCTATCTGCCCAGCGTGCAGGCGCAGCGCTGCCGCTATAACAGCCTGGCGATCTGGCGGGCGATCAAGGAGCAAGCGCCGTTCCCCGGTAGCCAGGCCCTGGAGCAGGAGGAACTGTGCCTGATCTGGCGCGACGGCCTGATCAGCCGCTACCGCAGCCTGGACCGCGCAGAAGCCAAGGCGCTATGCGGGATGGCCGAGCAAGGTTGGCGTTTCGGCGAACTTTGCGCGCAACTCGACGAATATGCCGAGCAAGCGCCGTTGCAGGCGGCGACCTGGTTGCGCCAATGGCTCAACGACGGGCTATTGCGCCATCATTGAGCCTGCGGGAATAGACGGAACCGATTGCTGATCGGCCGAGTCAGCATCTCTACCTGGTTTGGAACGGTGGAGGACGCCATGCTCGCCTATTTGCCGCCTGCCTTACGCGGAGTTCAACTGCCCCTGCGCGTGCGCCTGTGGAACGGCACGCAACTCGACTTGGGCCCCGACCCACGACTTACCCTGGTGCTGACCGACCCGAGCCTGATGACGCAACTGACGCGCCCGAGCCTGGATGTACTCGGCAGTGCCTACGTGGAAGGGCGCATGGATCTGGAAGGGCCGATCGACGCGGTGATCGAGCTGGGCGACACGCTCAGCCAACTGTTGCTCGGCGCCGACTACCATGAGGCGCAATCGTCCGGCGTGCACGATAAAACCAGCGATGCCGCGGCCATCAGCTATCACTACGACCTCTCCAACGACTTCTACGCGCTCTGGCTGGATCGCGAAATGGTCTATTCCTGCGCCTATTACGAAACCGGCAACGAAGACATCGGCCAGGCCCAGCAGGCCAAGTTGCGCCACCTGTGCCGCAAGCTGCGCCTGCAACCGGGCGAGCGTTTGCTCGATGTCGGTTGCGGTTGGGGCGGCCTGGCGTGCTTCGCCGCCCGTGAATTCGGCGTCGAGGTGCTCGGCATCACCCTCAGTAAAGCCCAATTGGAGTGGGGCCGGCGACGGGTCGCGGAGGAGGGCCTGGCCCGCCAGGTGCGCCTGGAGTTCATGGACTACCGCGACCTGCCGCAAGATCAAAGCTTCGACAAAGTCATCAGCGTCGGCATGTTCGAGCATGTCGGCCACGTCAACCTGCCGCTCTATTGCCAGCGTCTGTTCGGTGCGGTCAAGGCCGGCGGCCTGGTGATGAACCATGGCATCACCGCCCGCCATAGCGACGGCCGGCCGGTCGGGCGCGGCGCCGGCGAGTTTATCGGACGCTATGTGTTCCCCCAGGGCGAGCTGCCGCATCTGGCGACCATGGCCGCGGTGCTCAGCGATGCGGGCCTGGAGGTGGTCGATGTGGAGAGCCTGCGGGGCCACTACGCGCGCACCCTGCAACAGTGGAGCGCACGGCTGGAGGCACAACTGGACAAAGCCGCGCGCCTGGTGCCCGAACAGGTCCTGCGCATCTGGCGGTTGTACCTGGCGGGTTGTGCTTACGGCTTCGCCCGCGGCTGGATCAACCTGCATCAGATTCTGGCGGTCAAGCCGTTCGACGATGGCAGCCACCCGTTGCCCTGGACCCGCGCCGATCTGTATCGCTGAGTCCGGCTTCGGTATGGGTCCGCAATATTCGCCTTACCTATTAGCGGTGGTAAACGCAGGACTCGAATACCTGCGTCCTCTACCAGTTCCTCTTCAAGTGAAAGCATTGCTCCCGGAACCTTGGACGATGCCATTCACTGGGGGCCTGAACAACATGGAGATGCAGCAGGTCAACGTCAGTGCGGGCAGAGGCGAGCTGAGCAGCGGCCAGCTGATGACCCTGGGGCGGGAAATGTTCATCCGCGAGCAGATCGGCCAAATCTCGGCGGAGAAGGTCAAGGGCCTGCGGATGGTGGACGAGGTGGAAGTCCACCTGGCATTCCAGATCGGCTTGCAAGATCCGATGGGCCAGCAAGCGCCCCCGCCTGGACTAAGAGGCTGTTAAAAACTCCCGCCTACGGCGCTCGATACTTTCACAACCTCTGAGAGATATGAAGCGGGAAGCTCTAGCACGAGCCTTCTGGGCCGACAATCGGTAATCGCCGCACTGGAACCCACAGCCATGGATCACCACACAGTCGGTGTTCCAACCTCAATGAGAGAAACCTTAATGTACCCTCAAGATGCTCGAGCCTGGCTCACGGAAGCATTCTCACGCGAGCGAACCGGTCTGTGTGACGCGCTCGTCTTCGATGCCCAGGGACAGGCTGTAGTCCATGCGCCGGAAGGCGTCAGTTGCCTGTTATGGATTCCCGACCAGGATGCCCGCTGGCATCTCTATGCCTCCCTGAAGGAAATCGACCCGAAGAGCGATGGCCATTTCTTGGCCATGGCGCTCGCACTCAACCTGCAATCCAGCCAGATGCAGGGCACCCAGATCGGGCTCAATCCCGAGACCCGGCAACTGTTGCTCCACCGGGTCGTGGCGATCGAAACGGCCACGCTGGATGCTCCCGCGACCTTGCGGCATTTCATCGGTCGTTGCCTGCATTTGCGTCGGGAACTGAACAAAGCCATGACGGGCAGCAGCCGGGTTTCGAAGCCGGAGCTGCCGCATGCATTTCATCCCTCACTTTCGTTTCGCCAACGTCTGGGTTGAGCACAGGAGTCGTTATCGATGAACACACCACCAATTTCGCCGAGCGTTTCCAGCTCGTCCCATACCTCCGAATCGAGTTCCGATAGCTTTCATTGGCAGGCGGGGAACCAAGCCCCGGCACTTCAGCTGCCTGCCGGCTTGCATGATCCTGTTCGTGGGCAAGCGAATCCATTGCTGCCGATGAGTTCGGCCTACCAAGCAAACATCCCGCTTCCGGTGCCTGGACAGGGCTGGATGCTGCCCCATATCCCTCAGTTCGTTGTGGGTGAGGCCAGCTCTTCTTCGCCGCCAAGCATGCTGGATGTCCATTTGAGGCAATGGGTGGGCATGGCCGGTGATCCCGAGATAGCCAAACACCGAGGCATTGCGGAGCAGCAGATTCTGAATGTGCTGAAAGGCAATAGCGGACTGCTGGTACTGGAAAACCTGAAACTCGGCGAACTGCCGGACGTTTTCGGCCATCCCGATCTCAGCGCAACGTTGAATACGGTGGATATCAATATGTGTGCGCTGGACAGGCTTCCCGCATCGCTGTTGCGTCTCCCCAACCTGCAGCACCTGAGTGTGATCGGTTGTTCCATCAGGGAACTGCCCGAGTTCGGCGAGATGCCCTGCTTGCAAGGGCTTCACCTGTCCGATAACTCCCTGACCCGACTGCCGGGCAACATCGGAACGCTCACCAATCTGGAACGGTTGGAGGTCGATAGCAACGACTTTGAGGCCTTGCCGGATTCGCTGGTCCAGCTCAGCAAGCTGCAGGAGATGGATGTCTCGTTCAACCAGATCACCCGGCTACCCGATGGCATGGCCGGAATGTCGTCGCTGCAGAACCTGAACGTCAGCGCCAATCTATTGCAGACGCTCCCCGACGACCTGGCCAGCTTGCCTCTGATCAAGCTGCAGGCCAATCAGATCGGATTTGCGGAAATCCCGCCCGTGATTTTTTCAATGGAGGTATTGGAAGAGCTGAAGCTCAACTCGAACCAGATGACGACGCTTCCGCCGGAGATCGCCCAGCTGCAGAATCTCACCGAGCTGGATGTCTCGTTCTGCCGCCTGAGTTCGCTTCCGGAGGAAATTGCCCAGCTCCCCCACGACTGCGAAGTGGAGGTGGGCGGCAATCCGCTGTCCGAAGCCATACGCGGCAATTTCGCCCGGATATATGAAGAGGGCGGTCCACAAATCCAGTTTACGGTGGATGAAGGGGAGGCCGTGGCGCGCGCCAGCCAGCCATTGGAAGCCAACGTGAGCAAATGGATGAAGGACCTTTCGCCGGAGCAACTGCACAAGTGGCAACAACTGGGAGCGGAAAGCCGAGCCGACCATTTCAATACCTGGCTGGAATTCATGGACCAGACCGCGGACTTCAAGAATGAGCAGACGCGCCCCCACCTCGAGCAACGGATGCGGCATCTGCTGAGCGATCTGACCCGTATGCTGGAAACCCAGAGCGATACCCAGCTGGCTGTCTATCTGGGCATCGCCGAAGAAGCCACATCCTCATGTCGGGACCGCATCGCGGTGGGTCTGAACAACATGGAATTGCAGCAGGTCAATTCCCGTGCGGGCAAGGGAGAGCTGAGCAGCAGCCAGCTGCTGACCTTAGGGCGCGAGATGTTCATCCGCGAGCAGATCGGCCATATCGCCGCCGATAAGGTCAAAAGGCTGCGAATGGTGGATGAGGTGGAAGTCCACCTGGCATTCCAGGTCGGTCTGCAAAAGCTGTTGGGCCTGGCCTTCGGCAATCAGGACATGCTGTACCGGACCTGTTCCCAGGTCCGCGACAAGGACTTGCGACTGGCCGGGCAGCAAATCCAGGCCTCGCTGAATACGCCGGCGCTGCTGCGTGATTTCCTGGCCGACTGGGAACCGATACGCGGGTTCGTGAAACAGCGGCACGCGGGCGACTGGCAAGCCATCGAGCTTGCTTTCCAGCAGCGCGAGGAGCGGGCCTATGGCCAGGATGGCGATACCGACTGGAAGGCGCTCGAGGCGTTGGGGCCAGAACGGGAGCGGGCATTCCACGCGCTGTGCGCGCAAAAGGTCGAAGAGTTGCTGACAACCGATCTGCCCTCGTCGTCAAGGCCGCCGGAGGAGCCTTCGGCCAGCAAGCGCCCCCGGTTGGAGTGAGGGTTTGGCGCGATCTTGCGGGATCCACGAACTCTGCCAGCGGCGCGGGTTCGTAGGAGGCGCGCCCCCGCGGCGAATGTAGCCCGCAGGGCTGTCTGACCGGCAAGAGCTCGTCTTGAGGTCGGGCCTCCCACGGGATACGACCCGGCTTGCGCAACTGCGAAGCAGGTGCATCGCTGCGCGAGCGGTGTCCTGCACTGGTAACCCGTCAGGGCATTTTTCTTCAATACCGCACACCGCGCGCCCGTCAATCTTGCCGCTCTTTCGGCTAACTGAATGGGTGTGCGATGACGGTATTACTTTCAATGGCGGCTTTTGCCCTGGCCGCTTCGATTTCTCCCGGCCCGGTCAATCTGGTGGCATTGAGCGCCGGCGCCCGTTATGGCCTGCGCGCCAGCCTGCGGCATGTGACCGGGGCGACCCTGGGTTTTACCCTGCTGCTATTGGCCATTGGCCTGGGCTTGCAGCAACTGCTGCTGCAGTTGCCCACGTTGAAGATGCTGCTGCACTGGTCCGGTGTGGCTTTCCTGCTCTATATGGCCTACGGCCTGGCGCGCGACGACGGTCGGCTCGACAGCGGCAAATCGCAACGGGCACCGGGGCTGCTCACCGGCGCGGCGATGCAGTGGCTCAATCCCAAGGCGTGGCTGGCGTCCCTGGCCGGCATAGGGGCGTTTGCGGCCGATGGCGAGCTGCGGGTAATCGGTCAGTTCGCCGCGCTGTATTTCGTCATCTGTTACCTGTCCATCGCCTGCTGGGCCTATGCCGGTGCTTTCCTGCGCCCCTACCTCGAGCAGCCACGGCGTATGCGCCTGTTCAACCGCAGCCTGGCGACCTTGCTGACGGCCTCGGCGCTCTACCTGCTGCTGGCCTGATCAGCCGGTATGCCGGTATTGGCCGGGCGTGGCGGCGAGCAATTGCTTGAAGGTGCGTTGCAGATGCGCCTGATCGGCGAAGCCGGCGGCCAGGGCGACCTCGGCGATCTGGCCGCCGCGCCTGAGACGCGCCTGGGCGAACTGCACGCGGCTGTTGATCAGGTAGGCGTGCGGGGTCATGCCGTAGCAGCGGCGGAAACTGCGGTTCAGGTAGGAGGGGGAAAGCCCGACCGCCGCACAGATCTCCTCCAGTTTCAGCGCCTCGGTGCAACGCTCGCGGATCAGCTCGGCGGCCAGACGGATACGCGGGTTGTCCTCGCGGCGGTCGACCGGTGCGGGATCGAGGCGTTGCTGCAATTCGCCGAAAAACTCCAAGAGCGCGCAATGCTTATGCAGGGTATCGGCCTGCCCGTCGGCGAGCAGGCGATAAAGACGGTTCAGGCCGCGGTAGAGCGTCGGGTCGTGGCTGAGGATATCGGCGAAGGCGCGTAGCGGTTGGTTGTGACTGAAACCCAGCTGGTGCTGCAACTCGGTCAGCCAGGCCGCGTCGACGTAGAACATGCGGTAGGACCACGGCTGGCCGTCGATCGGGTTGCACGCGTGTACATCGCCCGGGTTCATCAGCACCACGGTGCCGGCGGCGATCCGTTCGTGGGCTTTTTCGTTGAGGTAGGTGCTGCGGCCACGGGTGATCGCACCGATGGAAAAGACCTCGTGGGAGTGCGGCGCATAGCATAGCCGGCGCCCGTCCAGCACATCCCGTGCTTCCACGAATGGCAGTTGCGGGTCGCGCCAGAAGCGCGGAGTGGTTGCCGGATCGGGCTTGGTCATGCCTGTACGTCCGTAGGGGTGTCGGTCGAGGGACTATAGCCGCTCGTGGCCGCCGAACAAACCGCCCGAGCTGCACGCGTTCGGC
>CBIHQF010000073.1:0-10916 GCA_966211665.1 uncultured Pseudomonas sp.
TGAGAATGGCTATGCCGGCGACTGCGGAAAAGCTGAGAAGGATGTGAGTATCCATGGCGATCTATCCCTGTTCGGTATTTCGATTACTCAGGTGCAGCCGCAAATACAGACTGCCCAATTAATGTTTCGCTGATGATCGCCAGCAGTAGGCCGACACCCTCGAATCACGCGCGCGCAGATGAGATCAGTTTCAACCCCAGGGCGAACATAACGCCACCAGCGGCTCGATCGATCCACGCCTGATAACGCAGATAGGCGTGGCGGGGGCGTTGTGCGGATAGTGCAATCGCCACCAAGGCATACCAGCCCGACTCTATAACGAAGACCAAAGCTGTAACGCCAAGACTGAAAGCCAGAGTGGGGGCTGCCGGGAGAAAGGCGGCGAATACGCTTGCGTAGACGATGGCCGTCTTCGGGTTGCTGATTTGAGTGGTTAGGCCCAGAGCGAACGAACGGGTCGCGGAGCGAGCGCCTGGGACCGACTCGGTCGAGTGATGTTCGTGAGCTTTGCCGGCTCCGCGCCAGATTCGAAAGCCCAAATAGGCGAGATACAGGCCGCCGGCGACTTTCAGTGTCAGGTACAGGGACGGAACCGCCAGTAACAGACCTTGCAAGCCCAGTAAGGCGAGGCCGGCAAAAAGGAGGGCGCCAACACCCATACCCAAAGCCGCGAACAGCCCATCGATGCGTGATGAGGCGATGGCTGTACGCGCGACCATCACGAAGCTTGGCCCCGGGCTCGCCGCGCCAAGCGCGAGTGCCGTGGCAATACCGAATAGGGCGGTTAATTCCTGCATATTGCTGCTCCTTGGTCGATCCCTGATGGTTGGTTTCTTATCGCCCCGGTTGCCATTCCGGGTATGCCGTAACGCCTTCACACTCGAGCCAAGGCACGTCATGGGAGGTCCAGATATGTTGCTGCGGCCTGACTCCTGGGTCTTCATCCAGGGTGGCGATGCGCACTATGACGTGGGCTTGCTGCGGACGTTCGGCGATCAGTTGCGAGCCGCATAACGAGCAGAAATGGCGCAACTTGCCCGGTGAGGATTCGAAGGTCGACAAGCGCTCCTGGCCTTTGACCCAGCGAAAGTTCTCGCGCTTGACCCCGGCGGTGGTGGCGAATGCAGCAGAGTGGGCTTTTCTACAAGTGCGGCAGTGGCAATGGCTGATGGGCATATCGAGGCCCTCGATGGCGTACTCGATGGCGCCACATAAACAGCTACCTTTCATTCTTCTTCCTTGCTGTCTGTCGGTATATCGCGCTTTTACCTTGTCTCGTCTTCAGCGTTGATTACGGAGACGGGGAGAGAGCGACGCCGGGTTTCATTGCCGCGTCGTGGCCGAACTCTACCGCTGCCGGCGAGTTGTGGATACCCCGCAATCCTTTGCTTAAGAGGCTGCCCCGAAGGACTGCGGCCGTTCAGAGCGAGGCCGCCTGTGGGGCGGGAACGAAGCGCAGGCGAAAGGTCACCGGCACTTCGCTGGCGATGCTCTTCAACCCCGCCAACTCCATCAGTTTGAGCAGGCCGTTTTGCATGCCGAACTCATGGGCGTTGATGATCAACGGCTGCGAGGTGGACACCTCCACCACATCCGGGCGCAGTTGCAGCACATAGAGTTCGGCGCGCACGACCCTGTTCTGCCCGTGCAGATCCAGGCGCACGTTCATCGAGCGGGTGAAGCTTTCACCGACCTGCAATTGCTCGAACAATTTAGCGGGCAGGTTCAGGCTGGCGATGGCTTCGGGGTATTGCGCGACTTCGAACAGATGCTCGCGGATGCGCTCGTTGCGCTTGTCGATATTCGATTCGACGCTGGCCAGACCGACGCGCAGCCAGGCCTTGCCGTCCGCGCCAACCGCGCCTGTCAGCTTGCTGAAACCGTGGTGGTCGCTGATGCTGGCGTCCTTGGTGGTGATAAAGCTGAGGAACGAATGCTGCGGGTCGAGCGTCCAGCTCTGGGCTGGGGCCATGGAGCTGATGAGGAGTAGAAGCAAGGCGAGATAGCGCATGGAGTTCTCCTGCGGTTTGTTGTTGTTTTGCTTGGTCGCGAGAGCAGTTACTGCGCCCCGACTGCAGCATTACTGTGCGAGCAGTCGATGACGCGTAATATGCGATCAAAGTTGGCGGGACTCGTCGCGGTTCGCGCGAAACCTCAACCCAGTTGCACACACAATCCCTTATAGCGAACCGGTCCGACGGGTTGGTTGAGTGCGGCGGACTGCGCTTCTTCGGTGACGATCAGCGAGTGCGCGCCTTTGATCAACAGCCATTGCTGTTCGGTTAAAGGGCGTTGTTGTTTGGCGTCGTTGCCGATTGCGCCCAGTGAATGGATCTTGCCGGTTTCGGCGGAGACCGCCCAAAGATGCAAGGTCTTGTCGCTGGCCAACGGCGGCGTTTTGACCAGTTCCAAGGTCAGCTCCCAGGGCGCCTTGCGGGCGCTCGCAACGATGCTCGCGACGGACCCGTCGCCGGCCATCACGGCCAGATAGTCCGCTGGCCGTACCTCCGGCGTCCGCAGCAGGATCACCGCCATCACCAGTACCGCTGCGCTGGCCAGGGCGCTGAGACCACGCCACAACGCCAGGCTGCTCAGCCACCCGGATTTTTGCGCACGGCGCGGCGTTATATGGCCGAGACGTTCGGCCAAGGCGATCCAGACCGCGCGCGGCGGTGTAAGCGGCGGCACGCCATCGGCCAGCGGTTGCAAGCGCTGCTGCCAATCCCGGACCTGGGCTTGCAAGTCGGCGTCGGCATTCAGCAGACGCTGGAAGCGCCGCCGCACCGCTGCGCTCATGGTGCCGAGCACGTACTCCCGGGCGAGACGTTCCTGCACCTGCGAATCCCGATATCTCATCGATCCAGGCATTGTTTGAGTTTCTCCAGGCCGCGACGCACCCACACCTTGACGGTACCCAGCGGGGTTTCGAGTGTGTCGGCGAGTTGCTGATAGGTCACGCCATCCCAATAAATCATGGCGATGCACTGACGGTGCCGGTCGCGCAGCTGCCCCATGCAGATATCCAAACGCCCGGCCGCATCGCAATGCAGGGTCTCGCTCTCCGGGTCGCTGCCCGGATCGGCGAATTCCAGCTCGGCGTAATCCGCATCCCGGTCGAGCAGGCGCTCATGGCGTCCCTGGGCGGCCAGCATATCCAGCGCCTGATTGCGCAAGATGGAGGTCATCCAGGTCATCGGGTTACCCAGATCGGGCCGATAACTAGCGGCCCGGTACCAGATTTTGCTGAATGCCTCTTGCAGCGCATCGTCCGCCTGCGGCCGTTGTTTGAGCAGGCGCATGGCGATGCCATACAGCTTGGGCGAGACCAGCTCATAGAGGCGAGCGAAGGCGCCGCGGTCTCCCAGAGCGCAACGACTCAACAGGTCACTCAATGGCTCGTTCATGCAATCCCTTGGATAAGCTCGGCGGGTATCAATTATCGGCAAGCTGTTGTTGTGCGACGATGGCCTGCTTCAGTTCGCTGTATTCCTCGCAGCCGAAGATGCAGGCCTTGTCCAGCACCGCGAGCCGCTCCTGGGCCTTTTCCAACTCGCCGGTTTCCAGATACAGGTGGCCGAGGTAGTTGTTGGCGCCGCGATGCTCGGGCTGCAAGGCCAATGCCTTCTGGTAGTAACTCAGGGCCAGCTCGTAGCGTTTCAGCTTGCGATTACTGTAGCCCAGAAGATTCTGCACATCGGCGTTGTTCGGGTCTTTGGCTGCTTCGGTCTTGAGTAGGGCGATGGCTTTTTCGTATTCCCACTTGTCGATGGCCTGGCGCGCCGCGCCTATCCCCGAGGTTTCGACTGCCTTGGCGGGTTTGGCCGGGGCCGAATAGTCGGCGGCGGACAGCGCGCCGGCAAACGCGAAAACCACCGCGCCGAGCAGGCTCTTGAGTTGTTGGGTTGTGCTGTACATGGATACCTTCCTTCAGTGGGTTTGAGTAACGACACTGATAGATACGGCGGGGAAGGATCTTTGGTTACACCGGTTGAGAATTAATGTTGGAAATACGCCGCTCTGACTGATATGCGGCGTAGCCGTTTCATGGCGGCGCCCGACCGATACGGGGCTGGTTCAGGCGAATGCCTGGACCAGCGAGCCGGCGAGAAAGCAAAGCGCGCCTAGCGCCGATCCCGCCGTGGGAATACGAAACCAATATTTCCTCGACAGCAGCAGATAAACCAAGGCGACCAAGGGCGCAACCGTGAGCAGGAAAACCGAATCTTGTAGAAAGGTGATATGCAGAACCGCGAAGTAGAGAAGACTGATGGCGAAAAACAATAGGCCGACGCCGTGGCTGATATTGAAGCCAATCCAGGCGCGCCACATGTCGGTTTCCTTGGTCAGCGCGAGCGTGGAGTCTTTCATCAAGCCCATAACGCCGGGTTCGTAGGGAACGATTCTTTTGGGGTTATAGGTGTCTGCGATCGTATAGACCGTATGCAGCAGGCCCAGGATCAGAAAGGGAATGCAGCCGGCGATGTACAGAGATTGGGTGAGCACGGGGAACTCCTTGTTAGATGCCAGGTTTGGCTTGATCCGCTCCATCAGCGTAGTCGCAGCCGCGCTGCATCACTCGATGAATTTACCCAGGTGACGTTCCAGCATGCGGTGCCGATGGTTGAAGAACGCCCGAACGATTCGGTAGGACAACCAGCCGGCGATCCTGGGTTCGAAGGTCAATTCGTCGGTCAGCACGCAGCCGCTTCCCCTGGGCGTCAGGTGGCGCACATGCCGCCAACTGCGCATGCTGCCCATGGGCGAATGCTCGACGAAGCCCACCCCCTCTTCGAGGCTTAGCAGGGTGAGGTCCGAATAGTCGAAGGGGATCAGGCCAAATAGGCGGATCCAGCTACGAAACATCGGCTTGCCGGGCTGGAACCCGACCGATTGGAGATTGCCGACACCCCGTGGCGCGGACATCTGTAGGTAGGGCGCCATTTCTTTGGAGATACCATCGAAAGAGGTCATCCAGTCCCAGACAGTAGACGGCGATGCTGCAATGTGCGTCGTGAATTTCAGGGTGTACTGCATGGGCTGCGTCTTCATCGAGGCGAAAATAATCGCAGAGGGCGGCCCATATGCAGGCATTGCAGGGTGTGCGCCTCAACGCCCGCTGAGATAGCGCACGACCTGGGCTAGTGGCTCAATTGGCGGCGCGGCTGCCGCGACTTCCGTGGCCGAGGACCATGGGTAGTCGAGTTTGGCCATCCATTGATAAGTGGCTTCGAGCGATTCGGGTGGTAGCACCTGCATTGCCTCAATAGTAATCACGAGGTTTGTCGCCAAACCCGCTGCATCTGGTTCGAAGGTCCAGTCATACCGGCCGCATCCCACCCGTATGTTCTTGCTGCTCTTCTCGGACATGATGACGAGCCAGTCGCATGCGAATGTCTGCGTGTCCAATATTGGCCGCGCCATGTAGAAGGAATAGACGTTTTCATAGGTCTGGCCAAAGGTACGGACCAGAACATCGGCAATCGCCGCCCGGCCTTCAGTGAAGGCCGGGAAAGTGATTTCGCTGGCTCGGTTGCGCACTTCGAGCTTGGCATCGGGTGAGAATACACGGCTCAACAGATGGGGGCGGTTTTCGTCCTTGGCCCGAAAGTAATTGCGTAGGACATCTTCGCGGCTGAGGAACATAGCTGACATGGTATTTCCTGTTCTTGATGGGCGACGGAGATGTTTTACAGCTAATCGATCAAAGGCGAATAAGCCGCCTCGCCGATGCCGCCGGCTTTCTGGATGGCGAGGTTTTCCAATAGCAGCTTGGTATCGCAGTAAATATGCACTGAAACACCTTTTCCCCAGACCAGGCGGATCATATGCACGCCGCAGTTCGAACGTTTTTCGTCATTCAGCAGGGTATAGCTGTCGGTCCATTCGACTGCGACTAGGGTATTCCACGGCCAACCGCTCACGGCGATGTTGCGTATATCGAATTTTATATTGGGGAATATCTTGAACAGGCGCTCATACCAGGCTCTGGTGGTCGGCATGCTGGTGCGCAAGCCGGATAAGGCGTGTGTGCCGACGAACCAATGCTCGAACCGAGGAGCAAGCCCCGCAAGGATCGGCTCATAGTCGCCTTTGTTGAGTGCACGAAATAGATTTTTTACGATGACGCGAATTACGGCGTGGTACATGAAACGCTCCCTGTACAGAAATGCCTGGGCGGCAGCGGCTATATCCAGTGCTGGTTATCTATGGCAACGGTCAGATCGCTCTCAGTGGCGCCAGTATGTTGCGTCGCCTTGGGCTCGAACATCATCACATGGGCTTCTTCTGCGGCTTCAGGCTTATGCTCGACTCCTTTGGGCACTATGAAGCATTCGCCCTCATGCAGCGTTATGCGTTTGTCCCGCAGGTGAATGACGATAGTGCCCTTGATCACTTGAAAGAACTCATCCTCATTGGCATGGGCGTGCCAAACCATTTCGCCTTTGAATTTCGCCAGCTTTACGTATTGGCCATTGAGTTCGCCGACTATCTTCGGCGACCAGTAACCCTCGACTAACTCGAACTTCCCTTGCAGGTTGATTTTGTTCATACCGAACTCCCCAAGTCGTAGCGGTGAGAAGTCGATCGATGGCTTGGCGTCACCTCTCGCTGATGGTTATCCCGCCCGATCAGGCAATTGCCGTGCAAGGTGTTTATCGATCAGGGGCGCAATGTCACGGGCGAATGTATTGCCGAGGTTGTGATCCCCGCCAGGGAAGACATGCAGCTGCGCACAGGGCAGCAGCGCCGCCAGACGCCGACCCACCGCGACCGGACTGATCGGGTCGGCATCGCCCCACAACAACAAGGTGGGAATACGCAGCGTGGCGAGCTTGTGTGTCAGGTCTTCACGGTAACCAGCGAACCAGCGGGGTAGTGCCGGGTTGGCATCGCAGAACGCCGGGCGCCAATCTTCTGCGCCTAAGCCCGCCATATCCATGCCGCCGGAGGTAACCGTAAGCACCAAGTGAGTGACCAGCTGCGGCTTTTTCAGGGCGGCCAATACCGCGATGACCCCGCCCATGGACTGTGCGATCAGCGCGGTAGGAGCTTGGATGTCCGCAACGACTCTTGCCGCCAGGTCGTCGAGTCCTTGAATGCTCGGATCCGTCGGCGTGGAACCGAAGCCCGGCCAGCCGATATGGACATTTTCTGCGGGATGAGCGAGTCGTTGCGCGACCGGCAGCCAGAACTGCGTATTGCCGGAGGCGCCGGGGAGGAATAGCAGCTTGGCTGGCATGTATGACCTGAGACGAGGCGGTAGAACGCTGCGCGGAGTGTACAGCTACGCTATCGCATGACTGGCGAGACGAAGCGGAAAGGGCACCCCGAGAGTTGGGGCGCCCCTGTATTTGTTTAACGATTGAACCGCTCGACCAAGGCGTATTGCCCCTTGGCAGTGGCGGTAAGGCCTTTGCTGAGTTCGGCGCTGCTGTGCGCTTCGTCCGAGGTTTTTTCCGCCAGTTGGGCGATGTTGGTGATATTGCGGTTGATTTCGTCGGCCACCGAGCTTTGTTCCTCCGCCGCTGCGGCGATCTGGTCGGCCATGTTGGAGATATTGGCCACCGCATCGCTGATCCCGGCCAGGGCCTGGTCGGCTTGTTGCACGCGCTCGACGCCGTCGTCGGCCTGTTTGCGGCCGATTTCCATGGCCATTACCGCTTCTTCGGCGGTGCGTTGCAGTTTGGCGATCAGCTCGTGAATCTGCCCGGTGGATTCGGCGGTGCGTTGCGCCAGCGAACGCACCTCGTCGGCCACCACGGCGAAGCCGCGACCCATTTCGCCGGCGCGTGCGGCTTCGATGGCGGCGTTCAACGCGAGCAGGTTGGTTTGGTCGGCAATGCCTTTGATCACGTCGACCACGCCGCCGATTTCATTGCTGTCCTGGGCCAGGCGGGTGACGGTTTCGCCGGTATCGCCTACCGAGAGCGACAAGCGTTGAATGGCTTCGCGGGTTTCCGCGGCTATGCTGCGGCCTTGGCCGGTCAAGCGGTTGGCTTCCTGGGTGGCGATGGCGGTGCGGGCGACGTTGCTGGCCACTTCCAGAGTGGTGGCGGCCATCTCGTTGACGGCGGTTGCGACCTGTTCGGTTTCCTGGCGTTGGCGATCCAGGCCCGCCGAGCTGCTGTGCGCCAGCGCATCGGCCTTCTGCGCTTGTTTGGCGAGCTGTTCGGCGGTGTCCTGCAGGCGCGTGAGGCAGGTTTTCAAGCGTGCATCCTGGCTGAGCATGGCCAGCTCCAGGCGTGCCTGGTCACCGCTGCTGTCGGTGTACATCTTCGCGATCAACGGGTCCGAGGTGGCTTGTTCGGCCAGTTGCAGCAGGCGCTTGATACCGCGGTTCTGCCACGCCAGCCCGGCCAGGCCGAGGGGAATCGACAGGAAGGCGGCAAGCAGGAAGCCCCAGGAGCTGTCGAGCCAGGCGCCGACCAGAAAACCGATCTGGCTGACCAGAATGAACGGCAGCCAGTTCTGCAGTACCGGCAACCAACGTTCGCTGCTCGGGACCGCGGACCTGCCGCTATTGATTCGTCGATACAGCGCTTCGGCGCGACGTACCTGCTCGGCGCTGGGTTTGGTGCGTACCGATTCGTAGCCGACCAACTGATTGTTTTCCAACACCGGGGTGGCGTAGGCGTTGACCCAGTAATGGTCGCCATTCTTGCAGCGGTTCTTGACGATCCCCATCCACGGCTTGCCTTTTTTCAGGGTCTCCCACATGTGCTGGAACACGGCTGGCGGTACATCCGGGTGACGCACGATGTTATGGGGCGAGCCGATCAGCTCGTCTCGCTCGTAGCCGCTGATCTCGACGAAGGCGTCGTTGCAGTAGGTGATCTGACCTTTGGTGTCGGTGGTGGAGATCAGGCGCTGCTGAGCCGGGAAGGTTCTTTCGCGTTGGGTGATCGGCTGATTATTGCGCATGAGTGACGATTCCTTTGGTCGATATCACGTAATCGGCCGCATAAGGCTGAAATTGAATAAATGAACAGGGCTTGTTTTAGGCTATGTACCCATTTCTTGTGGGAGGCGCGCCCCCGCGGCGAATGCAGCCCGCAGGGCTGCCGGCTGATCGTTTGGCGGATACAGCGAAAAGCTCGCCCCGAGGTCGGGCCTCCTACGGATTGCAAGCAATTCGCGCCTGTTGATACAACACGTAACTGCGACATAGCCTTATTTTAGTCGATATCTACGCTGGCGCGTTCTGGGCAGGCGCCTGAAACGGCCTGCCCGTCGCGCTTCAATGGGCGGCGATCAACTGGCGCAGCACGTAATGCAGAATACCGCCGGCCTTGAAGTATTCCACTTCGTTAAGTGTATCGATGCGGCACAGTACTTCGATGCTTTCGCGGCTGTCGTCCTCGCGGGTTATCCCCAGCATCAGTTTCATCTGCGGGTGCGGTTCGACGCCATCGAGGCCGTAGATATTGATGCGCTCCTTGCCGGTCAGGCGCAGGGTTTTACGGTTTTGCCCGGGGTCGAACTGCAACGGCAGCACGCCCATGCCGACCAGATTGGAACGATGGATGCGTTCGAAACTCTCGGCGAGCACCGCCTTGATGCCGAGCAGGTTGGTGCCCTTGGCGGCCCAGTCGCGGCTCGATCCGGTGCCGTATTCCTTGCCGGCGATCACCACCAGAGGCGTACCTTCTTCCTGGTAGCGCATGGCGGCGTCGTAGATCGACAGCTTCTCGCCGCTGGGCACGTGCAGGGTGATGCCGCCTTCCTCGCCGCCGAGCATCTCGTTGCGGATGCGGATATTGGCGAAGGTGCCGCGCATCATCACATGATGGTTGCCGCGGCGCGCGCCGTAGGAGTTGAAGTCCTGTTGGGCGACGCCTTGTTCGCGCAGGTAGCGCCCGGCCGGGCTGTCGGCCTTGATATTGCCGGCAGGCGAGATGTGGTCGGTGGTGACCGAGTCGCCGAGCAGGGCGAGGATGCGCGCTTGGTGGATATCGCCGATACGCGGCGGCGCCTCGGCGATGGTCTCGAAGAACGGCGGGTGCTGGATGTAGGTGGAGTCGGCCTGCCAGGTGTAAGTATCGGTGTGAGGCACCTGAATCGCTTGCCAGTGCTCGTCGCCGGCGAACACTTCGGCATATTCCTTATGAAACATCGCGGTATCGACCTTCTGGATCGCCTCGGCGATTTCCGCCTGACTCGGCCAGATATCGCGCAGGTACACCGGTTCGCCGTTCTTGCCGACGCCCAGCGGCTCTTTGCCCAGGTCCAGGCGCACGCTGCCGGCCAGGGCATAGGCCACCACCAGGGGCGGCGAGGCCAGCCAGTTGGTCTTCACCAGCGGATGCACGCGGCCTTCGAAGTTGCGGTTGCCGGAGAGTACCGAGGCCACCGTCAGGTCGTGCTGCTGGATCGCCTGTTCGATCGGCTTGAGCAGCGGCCCGGAGTTGCCGATGCAGGTGGTGCAGCCATAGCCGACCAAGTCGAATCCCAACTGATCGAGGTAGTGGGTCAGGCCTGCGGCTTTGAAGTAATCGGTGACCACCTTGGAACCCGGCGCCAGGGAGCTCTTGACCCAGGGTTTGCGCTGCAAGCCTCTTTCGCAGGCCTTCTTCGCCAGCAGGCCGGCGGCCATCATCACGCTCGGGTTGGAGGTATTGGTGCATGAGGTGATGGCGGCGATCACCACCGCGCCGTTTCTCAGCTGATAAGTCTGGCCCTGGTATTCGTACTCGCCACAAAGCTCGTCACTGCCGATGGCGGTGCCGCCACCGCCTTCGCTGAGCATGCGACCTTCTTCCTTGGCGGTCGGTTTGAGGTGCAGGCCGACGAAGTCGTCGAAGGTCTGTTTGACCTGGGGCAGGGCGACGCGGTCCTGGGGGCGTTTCGGCCCGGCGAGGGAAGCTTCGACGCTGCCCATGTCCAGTGTCCGGTGGTCGCTGAACGACGGTTCCTGG
>CBIHQF010000074.1:0-10904 GCA_966211665.1 uncultured Pseudomonas sp.
GTGAAAACGCGAGCGGCACGTTCGAACAGGTGATCGTCGAGCGCGATATCGCTGACTTGCCGGCGGGCGAGTTGTTGATTCGGGTCAAATATTCCTCGCTGAACTACAAGGATGCCTTGTCCGCCAGCGGCAACCGCGGTGTAACCAAGCAGTTTCCGCACACGCCGGGTATCGACGCCGCCGGCGTGGTGGAAAGCTCAAGCGTGGCGGAGTTCAGCGTCGGCGACGAGGTCATCGTCACCGGTTACGACCTGGGCATGAATACCGCAGGCGGTTTCGCCCAATATATTCGCGTGCCCGCCGGTTGGGCGATCAAGCGGCCGAAAGGCTTATCGCTGCGCGAGGCGATGGTGCTGGGTACCGCGGGGCTGACCGCTGCATTGTGCGTCGATAAATTGGAGCAGGCCGGTGTGACAGCCGATGCCGGTCCGATTCTGGTGACTGGCGCGACCGGTGGCGTCGGCTGCGTGGCCGTGGCCTTGCTGGCCAAACTCGGCTTCAGCGTGGCGGCATCGACCGGCAAGGCCGACCAGAGCGAATGGCTGCAGCGTCTGGGCGCGACTCAGATCGTCCCGCGTAGCGCACTGCAAGAGGGTGGCGAGCGGCCCCTGCTCAAGGAGCAGTGGGCGGGCGCCGTCGATACCGTGGGCGGCGATATCCTGTTCAATGTGGTCAAGGCGCTGCGTTACGGCGGCAGTGCCGCGTGCTGCGGTTTGACCGCGGGGGTGGGATTCAATGGCAGCGTGCTGCCGTTCATCTTGCGCGGGGTCAATCTGCTCGGCGTCGATTCGGTCGAATTGCCGCTGGTGGTCAAGGCCTCCATGTGGGACAAGCTCTCCGTGCAGTGGAAGCTGCCGGCGCTGGAGCGTCTGACCCACGAAATCGGCCTGGAGCAACTGCCCGAGGCCATCGGCCAGATACTCGCCGGCAAATCGGTCGGACGGGTCCTGGTGCGCGTGGATTGAAGCCCTGGCGTTAGTGAGCAGTGGCCCGGCATCATCCGGGCCGTTTTGTTTTTGCAGGTGTTGGGTGAAACGGGCCGGCACTTGGGCATTGAACATGCGCGCGCATCGGGGCAGCATAGTCGACTGAAATAATCGTCTATTTCGCTCGATGTTCTAAGGACCGCCATGGGCCGCCGTACCCGCAAAGATGAAATTCTGCAGGCCGCACTGGCCTGCTTCAGCGAGGTGGGGGTAGATGCCACCACCATCGAGATGATCCGCGATCGTTCCGGTGCCAGCATCGGCAGCCTGTATCACCATTTCGGCAACAAGGAACGGATCATTGCCGCGCTTTATCTAGTCGGCACCGGGCAATACGCGGCGCTGCTCGAACAAGGCTTCGCCAAGGCCGAAAGTGCCGAGGCGTGCGTCAGGTTATTGGTGACCAGCTATATCGACTGGGTGGTGGCCAATCCGCAATGGGCGCGCTTTATCCTGCACAGCCGCGGTCGGGTCGAGGCGAGCGAGCTGGGCGAGCAGTTACGCGAAGCCAATCAGGAGCATTTCGCGCGCATTCATCAGGCTCTCGCCGGTTACCGCGAGCAGGGCATATTCAAGGAAATGCCGAGCGATTGCTTCGCTTCGCTGATCATCGGGCCGACCCATGACTTTGCGCGTAACTGGCTGGCCGGCCGCACCCGTACCGAACTGGCGGATTGCCGCGAACTGCTGGCGAATGCGGCATGGGACAGCGTGCGCGCGTAGCCCGATGCAATCCGGGGAGCGGTAGCGCGTGCGGAGATTTTCCTCGGATTGCATCCGGGCTACGGGGGGGCGTCAACCTGTAGCCCGAATAAGCGCCAGCGCAATCCGGGACTGCGGCTCGATTCGGGGTGAGCTAAAAACGAAAAAGCCCTGAAAATTCAGGGCTTTTTAGCGACGCGGTCAATTCAGGCGCGACGGCGGAAAAGCGGTTGCGGCTGGTCGCTGGAGGCCTGGTAAACCTCTGAGAAATCCTCGAATGCCTTGAGCGCATCCAAAGGATCCTTGTCTTCGCGCAAGGCGAAGGCATCGAAGCCGCAACGCTTGAGGGCGAACAACTGATCGCGCAGCACGTCGCCGATCGCCCGCACTTCGCCCTTGTAACCATAGCGCGTGCGCAACAGGTAGGCAGTGGAGCAATGGCGGCCGTCGGTGAACGATGGGAAGTTCAGGGCGATCACCTGGAAGTTATTCAGCTGTTCGGCGATTTCCTCTATTTCTTCGCCGGCATCCAGCCAGACGCCCAATCCGCCGTCGCGGGCTTTCAGCGCGTGGGCGTGTTCGACCCACAGGGCCAACGGCACGATCAGGTCGTCGCAGTTGCTCAGGCCGTCCATGGTGGTGTCTTTGGGCAGCAGGCGCCAGGTTTCGTCGACGATCTGGCCGTTCTTAATGATTCGCTGCATATACACGCTCCGTGAATGGGGCGACGCCGATACGGCGGAAGGTGTCGAGGAAGCTTTCTTCATCGGTGCGCTGCTCGACGTAGACCTTGATGATCTTGTCGATCACATCCGGCATTTCATCCTGGGCGAAGGACGGGCCGAGGATCTGCGACAGGCTGGCCTCGCGGCCGGAGCTGCCGCCGATGGACACCTGATAGAACTCCTGGCCCTTCTTGTCCACGCCGAGAATGCCGATATGGCCGACGTGGTGGTGGCCGCAGGCGTTCATGCAGCCGGAGATGTTCAGCTCGATATCGCCGATGTCGAACAGATAATCGAGATCGTCGAAGCGGCGCTGGATGGCCTCGGCCACCGGGATCGACTTGGCGTTGGCCAGGGAGCAGAAGTCGCCGCCCGGGCAGCAGATGATGTCGGTCAGCAGCCCCACGTTCGGCGTGGCGAAGCCCAACTCGCGCAGCTCGCCCCACAGGGTGAACAGCTGCTGCTGTTCGACGTCGGCGAGGATGATGTTCTGGTTATGGCTGTTGCGCACTTCGCCGAAGCTGTAGCGGTCGGCCAGGCTGGCGATCGCATCGAGCTGTTTGTCGGTGACATCGCCGGGTGCGACGCCGGTCGGCTTCAGCGACAGGGTCACGGCCACATAGCCGGGGCGCTTGTGGGCGAAGGTGTTGCGCTGACGCCAGCGGGCGAAACCCGGGTGCTCGGCATCCAACTGCGCCAGCTCGGCGTCCTGGTCCGGCAATTGGCGGTAAGCCGGATCGACGAAATGCGCGGCGATGCGCTGCACTTCGGCTTCGGTGAGGGTGGTCGGGCCGTCTTTCAAATGCGCCCATTCGGCGTTGACGCGCTCGGCGAACACCTCGGCGGTCAGCGCCTTGACCAGGATTTTGATGCGCGCCTTGTACTTGTTATCGCGACGGCCATAGCGGTTGTACACACGCAGGATGGCGTCGAGGTAGCTGATCAGGTGCTGCCAGGGCAGGAACTCGTTGATAAAGCTGCCGACTACCGGGGTGCGGCCCAGGCCGCCACCGACGGAGACGCGGAAACCCAGCTCGCCGGCTTCGTTGCTCACCGCTTCCAGGCCGATATCGTGCACCTCGATCGCGGCTCGGTCGTTCACGGCGCCGTTGACGGCGATCTTGAACTTGCGCGGCAGGTGGGTGAATTCGGGGTGGAAAGTCGACCACTGACGAATGATTTCGCACCAGGGCCGCGGGTCGATGATCTCGTCCTTGGCCACGCCGGCGAACTGGTCGGTGGTGGTGTTGCGGATGCAGTTGCCGCTGGTTTGGATCGCGTGCATCTGCACGGTGGCCAGTTCGGCGAGAATATCCGGCACGTCTTCAAGATCGGGCCAGTTGAACTGCACGTTCTGACGGGTGCTGATATGGGCGTAGCCCTTGTCATAGTCGCGAGCGATCTTGGCCAGCATGCGCACCTGCGTGGACGACAGCAGGCCGTAGGGCACGGCGATGCGCAACATGGGCGCATACCGCTGAATGTACAGGCCGTTCTGCAAGCGCAGAGGGCGGAACTCCTCACCTGAGAGTTCGCCGGCCAGATAGCGGCGGGTCTGATCGCGGAACTGCTTGACGCGTTCCTCAACGATCCGTTGATCGTACTCGTCGTATACGTACATATATATCCTGTGAGTTCAGGCTACTGCTTTTATTTAGACAGCTAACAGGCCGTTGCAATGACGGCGCGAGGCAAAACACTCGCGGCCTTTACAAGGGCCGTTTCGGCTTTCTGCACACACGGCTGCGCACTCCCGGCGGAGGCGGGGGAAGATACCAGTTCGAGCGGGAGGGCAAAAGTGATGTTTGCGTATATGTACTTAACCAAAGGCACTAAGAAAACCTTGCCGTTAGTACGCAACTGCTTGAGCGGAAGGTTTTTGTGGTCTTAACTGGCTGAGCAATCTCTTCATTCCCATGACTAAGGACGATGCCATGAACGAGCACTCCGAACCCAACGAACGAGACAGTGTTGTCGATGCGTGGGCGATCTTTGCGCTGATCCTGCTCGCGGTGGTTACCGCGGTGTTTTGGGTGAGTAACCAGTAGCCTTCCCGGCCCTCTCCCCGTGGGGAGAGGGCGTGCTCGCTCAGACGCCCGCGAGGTGCAGCACCAGCTTGACCACGGCAATGATCATCAGGACGAAAACCAGGGTGAATGCCACACCCAGAATGATGAAGTGACTGGGTTTGCCGCGGCTGAAATCCCGACTGCGGTTCTTACCGCTCTGCACGCCGATAGCCGCCGCTAAAATACTTTGCAGCATTTCCCAAAGAGTCAGCGGCTTATCGTCGTCTTTCTCGCCTTGTTCGCTCATTGAAAGCCCCCTGCCTTTTATGTCGCGCCGAGGATCAATCCCGCAGCTCGGCCAAATCACGGAACAACGCCAACGCCTGTGGATTAGCCAGGGCATCGGTGTTTTTCACCGGCTTACCGTGTACCACATTGCGTACCGCCAGTTCGACTATCTTGCCGCTGATGGTACGCGGAATATCGCTCACGGCGATAATCTTCGCCGGCACATGACGCGGCGTGGTGTTGGCGCGAATCGTCTGGCGGATACGCGTCTGCAACTCATCGCTCAGCATCACGCCGTCGCGCAGGCGCACGAACAGCACCACACGCACATCGTCGTCCCATTCTTGGCCGATGGCGATGGATTCCAGCACTTCTTCGACTTTTTCCACCTGACGGTAGATTTCCGCGGTGCCGATGCGCACGCCGCCGGGGTTGAGCACGGCATCGGAACGGCCATGGATCACCAGGCCGCCATGGGCGGTTTCCTCGGCATAATCGCCATGGGCCCAGATGCCGGGGAAGGTCTCGAAATAGGCAGCCTTGAATTTGCTGCCATCGGCATCGTTCCAGAAGCCGACCGGCATGGACGGGAAGTGCCGGGCGCAGACCAGTTCGCCTTTCTCGCCGGTAATGGCCTGGCCGGCATCGTTCCAGACCTGCACATCCATGCCCAGGCCCTTGCACTGCAATTCACCGCGCCATACCGGCAGCAGCGGGTTACCGAGGGCAAAGCAGGAAACGATATCGGTGCCACCGGAAATCGACGACAGGCACAGATCGGCTTTGATCTCGCGGTAGACGTATTCGAAGCTCTCGTGGGACAGCGGCGAGCCGGTCGAGAGGATGGCTTTCAGGCGCGTTAAGCGGTGCGTGCTGCCGGGCTTGGCGCCGGCCTTTTCCAAGGCGGCCAGGTATTTGGCGCTGGTGCCGAAGACACTGATATTTTCCGCATCGATCAGGTCGATCAGGCGTTCGGCCCCCGGATGGAAGGGCGAGCCGTCGAACAGGACCAGTGTCGCGCCCAGCGCCAGGCCCGAGGCCAGCCAATTCCACATCATCCAGCCGCAGGTGGTGTAGTAGAACAGCGTGTCCTCGGCATGCAGGTCGGTGTGCAGCCCGAGCTCCTTGACGTGTTGCAGCAGCACGCCGCCGGTGCCGTGGACGATGCACTTGGGCACACCGGTGGTGCCGCTGGAGTAGAGGATATACAGCGGATGGTCGAAGGCCACGGGGGTGAACGCAGGCGTGCCGCCTGGCTGATAGAAGTCCGCCCAGAGCGCGACCTTGGCCGTGGAGTGGAAGTCTTCGACCCTCGCCTGGGCATTGGAGTAGGGCACGACGATCAGCTGTTGCAGCGAAGGCAGTCGTTCGAAGATTTCATTGAGTTTGCCGGTTAGGTCGATATTTTTGCCGGCATAACGATAACCGGCCGCTGCGATCAACACCTTGGGTTCGATCTGACCGAAGCGGTCGATCACCCCCTGGGTGCCGAAGTCCGGCGAGCAGCTCGACCAAGTGGCGCCGAGGCTGGTGGCGGCGAGCATGCCGACCAGGGTTTGCCAGGTGTTGGGCATAAAGGCCGCGACCCGGTCGCCGCTGCCGACGCCGGCGGCTGCGAGGCTGCGCTGCAAACCGGCGACATGGGCGGCCAGTTCGGCATAGCTCAGTTGCTCGCGCGAACCGTCTTCGCCAATGGCGACCAGCGCAGGATGGTCGTCGCGGCGGCGCAACAGGTGTTCGGCGAAGTTCAGTGTTGCGCCTGGGAACCAGTGGGCGCTGGGCATGGCGTGGCCTTCTTGCAGCACGGCCTCGGGCCGGGCGTTAAAGATGATCTCGAAGAACTCGACAATCGCCTGCCAGAAGGCTTCACGCTGCACCACGCTCCAGGCATGCAGGGCCGGGTAGTCGCTCAGTTGCAGGCTGTGGCGCTGATTGACGAAGTGGCGGAAGCTGTCCATCCGCGTCGCCGCGATACGTTCGGTGGATGGCGTCCACAGGGGCTGTTGCATGTCGGTTCCTCATCGTTCTTGTTAGGCCAGGCATGCTGCATGGCTGAATCTTGCAAGCCTACTGGCTGGGCCGGGCCATGAGTCGGCGGTGTCAGCGACCTGTAAGCGCCCAGGGTGCGCCAATCTGTAGCCCCTTTGCACCGCAAGTCGGTGGCATACGCCAGGCCTGACGACAATGCTTTACAGGTTGTAAAGAAAGCCTGCCGTACAAGCCGTAGCCCAGATAAGCATTAGCGCAATCCGGGGGCTCTCACACTTTTCCAATTGCTCCCGGATTGCGCCGGCTTATCGGGGCTACTGGCTTTGCCTTGCCCGCGCCACCCGCGAGCCGTTGGGTTTGTTCAGTACCGTACAGATACGCTGGCCGGCGGCGATCAGTGCCTCCATATCGATGCCGGTGTCTATCCCCAGGCCGTTGAGCAGATAGAGCACATCCTCGGTCGCCACGTTGCCGGTGGCCCCCTTGGCGTAAGGACAGCCGCCCAGGCCCGCCACCGAACTGTCGAACACGCCGATGCCTTCCAGCAGGCTGGCGTAGATATTGGCCAGTGCCTGGCCGTAGGTGTCGTGGAAATGCCCGGCCAATTTATCGCGGGCGATATCGCGGCCGACCACCTCGAACAGACGTCGGGTATCGCCGGCCGTGCCGGTGCCGATGGTGTCGCCGAGGGAGACTTCGTAGCAGCCCATGGCGAACAGCTCACGGGCCACACTGGCCACTTGCTCGGCGGGTACTGAGCCTTCATAGGGACAACCCAGCACACAGGACACATAGCCGCGTACGCGCACGCCCTGTTGCTTGGCGGCGTCCATCACCGGCACGAAACGTTCGAGGCTCTCTGCGATCGAGCAATTGATGTTTTTTTGCGAAAACGCTTCGGAGGCGGCGGCGAACACCGCGACTTCCTTCACTCCGGCTTGCAGGGCGGCTTCGAATCCTTTCAGGTTGGGCGCCAAGGCCGCGTAGGTAACGCCTGGCAGTTGCTGGATCTGGGCGAAAACCTCGGCGGAGCCGGCCATCTGCGGCACCCATTTGGGCGAGACGAAGCTGCCCACCTCGATATAACCGAGGCCAGCGGCGGACAGCTCATCGACCAGGCGCACCTTGTCGGCGACGCTGATCGGCTGTTTCTCGTTCTGCAGGCCGTCGCGGGGGCCGACTTCGACCAGGCGCACATGCTTGGGTAGGTTCATCGTTGCCTCGTTGTTTATTTCGAAAGGTATTGCGCGCAGATTGGCTCTCTGCCTGTAGAAGGGGCTTTAGCCGCGAGCTTTTTATCGCTGTCATCGCGGCTGAAGCCCCTCCTACAAGAGGCTATGCACTGGTTTCGTCGAGTTCCACCAGCACTGCGCCTTCACTGACCATCTCGCCCTCGGCGCAGTACAGCGCCTTGACCACCCCGGTATGGGCCGCGCGGATGCTGTGCTCCATCTTCATCGCTTCCAGCACCACCAGGGCGGTGCCTGCTTCGACGCTTTGTCCGGCCGCGACCAGCACGCGAACGATACTGCCGTTCATCGGTGCGCTCAGGCCGCCATGATGCTGCTGGCCCGCCTGCGCTTCGGCAATCGGATCGACACGTTGCACGCTGCGCAGCTCGCCGGCGAATTGCAGATAGAGGGTGTCGCCACGGCGGATCGCCAGGTGCTGGCGCCGCACGCCATCGCGCTCGACCAGTAACTGCTCGCCATGCAAACGCACCTGAGGCGCTGCGCCATGACGCAGGCGCACCACTTGGCGCTCGCCTTGGCAGAGCAGTTGCACGTCGATCTCGGCGGGCAGGCCCAGACGCAAGCCGTTGTTCGTCGCCCAGGGCGAATGGATATCGTCGTCGCGCCGCCGAATGGTTTCGCTCTGCACAAATGCTTCGGCGGCCAACTGCCAGAACTCGGCGGGCAGTTCGGCAACGACTGGCAGCAATTGCGCCTCATGACGCGGGATAAAACCGGTATCCAGTTCGCAGGCGGCGAAGGCGGGGTGGGCCAGTACGCGCTGCAGGAACGCCAAGTTGGTTCTGACCCCGCCGACGCAGGTTTCCGCCAGCATCGCCAGCAGGCGCAGGCGGGCTTCTTCGCGGTTTTCGCCCCAGGCGATCAGCTTGCCGAACATCGGGTCGTAGAACGGCGAAATCTCGTCGCCCTCGCTAACCCCGCTGTCGACCCGGCGTCCTGGCCCGACCTGGGCTTCGCGGTACAGCGCCAGAGTGCCGGTGGCTGGCAGAAAATCGTTATCCGGGTCTTCGGCATACAGGCGTACCTCGATGGCATGGCCGATCAGCGGCACTTGCTCCTGAGTGATCGGCAGCGCTTCGCCGCGTGCTACGCGGATCTGCCAGGCCACCAGATCGAGGCCGGTAATGGCTTCGGTGACCGGGTGCTCGACCTGCAGGCGGGTATTCATCTCCATGAAGAAGAAGTCGCCGCGCTCGTCCAGCAGAAATTCCACGGTGCCGGCGCCGACATAGCCGATGGCTTGCGCGGCCTTGACCGCGGCTTCGCCCATGGCGCGGCGCAATTGCGGCGTCAGGCCCGGAGCCGGCGCTTCCTCGACCACTTTCTGGTGGCGGCGTTGGATCGAGCAGTCGCGTTCGTTCAGATACAGGCAGTTACCGTGTTGGTCGGCGAATACCTGGATCTCCACGTGGCGCGGCTTGAGCACGTATTTTTCCACCAGCATGCGCGCATCGCCGAACGACGACTGGGCTTCGCGCTGGGCGCTGAGCAGGGCCTCGGCCAACTCGCTTTCGCGCTCAACGATTTTCATGCCCTTGCCGCCACCGCCTGCGGCGGCTTTTAGCAGTACCGGATAGCCGATCACCTCGGCGGCGGCGCGGAAGGTTTCCACGTCCTGAGCTTCGCCGTGATAACCGGGCACCAGTGGCACCCCGGCTTGCTCCATCAAGGCTTTGGCCGCGGATTTACTGCCCATTGCCTCGATCGCGGAGGCGGGCGGGCCGAGGAAGATCAGCCCAGCCTGTTCGATGGCATGGGCAAAGCCGGCGTTTTCCGAGAGAAAGCCGTAGCCGGGATGAATCGCCTGGGCGCCACTGGCCTTGGCTGCGGCGATCAGCGCGTCGATACGCAGGTAACTCTCAGCCGCTTTGGCGCCTCCCAGATCGACGCGGATATCCGCTTCGCGGGCGTGCCGCGCATCCGCATCGATAGCGCTATGCACCGCCACGGTGGTGATGCCCATGGCTTTCGCGGTGCGCATCACCCGGCAGGCGATTTCGCCGCGGTTGGCGACGAGGAGGGTGGTGATCATGGGTTCAACTCCGTTGCCATATAGGTTGGGCGCGCATCATGCTTGCTGCTGCCAGGCCGGCTTGCGTTTATCCAGAAAGGCGCGCAGGCCCTCCTGGCCCTCGGCGCTGACGCGGATGCGGGCGATGGCGTTTTCGGTATAGCGGCGCAGGGCAGGGGTCAGCACGCCGCTGCCGACTTCGCGCAGCAGGTCCTTGCTGGCTTGCATGGCCAGCGGGCTGTTGAGCAGCAGATTGTCGACCCAGACCTCAACGGCTTGATCCAGCGTGTCGGCTGGATAGCATTCGGCAAACAGCCCCAGCTCTTGGGCGCGCTCACCGCTAAAGCGTTCTGCGGTCAGGGCATAACGCCGCGCCGCGCGCTCGCCGATGGCCTGCACGACAAAGGGGCTGATCACCGCCGGGGCCAGGCCGATGCGCACCTCGGACAGGCACAGTTGAGCGTCATCTGCGCCTATGGCCATATCGCAGCAACTGATCAAGCCCAGGGCGCCGCCAAAGGCCGCACCTTGCACCACCGCCAAGGTCGGGATCTTCAACTGGTAGAGGTTGTGCATCAGCTCGGCCAGTTCGCGCGAATCGGCCAGGTTGGCGTTGTAGTCCAAAGTCGCGGCGTGTTGCATCCAGCCCAGGTCGGCGCCAGCGGAGAAATGTTTGCCACGGCCGCGCAGCAGCAGGAAGCGCAGGCTCTTGTCGGCCATTACCGCATCGAGGGCGAGAATCAGCTCGCGGATCATCTCGGCGTTGAAGGCGTTGTTCTTGTCGGCGCGATTGAGCCAGAGCGTGGCGAAACCGCGTGAGTCTTTCTCAAGCTCGATGGTGCTGAAAGTTGTCATCAATCTGTCCTCATGTAGGGTGGAAGACGCTCTTTTCTTCCACCGTGGAGCATCCATCTCTGTGCATTTCCATCTGTAGCGCCAAG
>CBIHQF010000075.1:0-10900 GCA_966211665.1 uncultured Pseudomonas sp.
CTGCAAGAACGTATCACCTCGACCAAGACCGGTTCGATCACCTCGATCCAGGCCGTATACGTACCCGCGGACGACTTGACCGACCCGAGCCCGGCGACCACCTTCGCCCACTTGGACGCTACCGTCGTACTGTCCCGCGATATCGCCTCCCTGGGTATCTACCCGGCGGTCGATCCGCTCGATTCCACTTCGCGTCAGCTCGATCCGAACGTGATCGGTCAGGAGCACTACGACACCGCCCGTGGCGTGCAGTACGTACTGCAGCGTTACAAGGAACTGAAGGACATCATCGCGATCCTCGGTATGGACGAACTGTCCGAAGCGGATAAGCAGTTGGTATCCCGCGCCCGTAAGATCCAGCGCTTCCTGTCGCAGCCGTTCTTCGTGGCCGAAGTCTTCACCGGTTCGCCGGGCAAGTACGTCTCCTTGAAGGACACCATCGCTGGTTTCAGCGGCATTCTCAAAGGCGACTACGATCACCTGCCGGAGCAGGCGTTCTACATGGTCGGCGGTATCGAAGAAGCCATCGAGAAAGCGAAGAAACTGTAATCACCCGTGCGCCCGGCAACGGGCGCTTACGGTCCGTTTGAGCGCACAATGGCGTTCAGGTGGATCGATACGTGAGGTTAGACATGGCTATGACAGTCCATTGCGACATCGTCAGCGCAGAAGGCGAGATCTTCTCCGGTCTGGTCGAGATGGTGATTGCGCACGGCAACCTGGGCGATATGGGTATCGCTCCAGGCCACGCGCCGCTGATCACCGACCTCAAACCGGGTCCGATTCGTCTGGTCAAACAGGGCGGCGAAACCGAGGTGTTCTACATCTCCGGTGGCTTCCTGGAAGTTCAGCCGAGTGTGGTGAAAGTCCTCGCCGATACCGTGCAGCGTGCTGCCGATATCGACGAAGCTGCTGCTCAGGAAGCCCTCAAGGCTGCCGAGAAGGCCTTGAACGAGAAGGGCGCGGAATTCGATTACGGTTCCGCGGCCGCTCACCTGGCCGAAGTCGCAGCTCAGTTGCGCACCGTTCAGCAACTGCGCAAGAAGTTCGGCGGCTAACAGGCTTCCACTTCATCGCGAACGAGTAAAAGGGTAGCCTTGGCTACCCTTTTTCTTTTTCCGCTCCCCGAGCCGGGCTTGCTCCTCGGGGCCGTTCAGGATCTACCGTCTATGTCCCTCGATATCGTGATTCTCGCCGCCGGCCAAGGCACCCGCATGCGTTCGGCGTTGCCGAAGGTGCTGCACCCGGTTGCCGGCAAGCCCATGCTCGGCCATGTCATCGACACGGCGCGTCAGCTGCAGCCGCAAGGCATCCATGTGGTGATCGGCCACGGCGCGGAGTTGGTGCGCGAGCGACTGGCGGGCGACGACCTGAACTTCATTCTGCAAAGCGAACAATTGGGCACCGGCCACGCCGTGGCCCAGGCCTTGCCGGCCCTGAGCGCCGAGCGCGTACTGATTCTCTACGGCGATGTGCCGTTGATCGAAGTGGCAACCCTGCAGCGCCTGTTGCAACAGGTCAGCGATAAGCAACTGGGGCTGTTGACGGTCAATCTGAACGACCCGACCGGCTATGGCCGCATCGTTCGCGATGGCCATGGTGTGGTGCAGGCGATCGTCGAGCAGAAGGACGCAAACGCGGAGCAACGAGCGATCAAGGAAGGCAACACCGGCATTCTCGCCGTACCGGGCAAGCATCTGGGGGACTGGCTGGGGCGGCTGTCCAATAGCAACGCTCAGGGCGAGTACTACCTGACCGACGTGATCGCCATGGCGGTGGCCGACGGTCTGGTAGTGGCCACCGAGCAGGCGGCCGACGAGATGGAAGTGCTGGGGGCCAATGACCGTATCCAGCTCGCTCAGCTGGAGCGGCATTACCAGTACCGCGCCGCGCGCCGATTGATGGTGCAAGGTGTGACCCTGATCGACCCGGCACGTTTCGATCTGCGTGGCGAAGTGACCGTGGGTCGCGACGTATCGATCGATATCAACGTGATCCTCGAAGGCCGCGTGGTCATCGAAGATGGTGTGCAGATCGGCCCGAACTGCGTGATCAAGAACAGCACCCTGCGTAAAGGCGCCATCGTCAAAGCCAACAGCCATCTCGACGGCGCCGAAATGGGTGAAGGCAGCGACTGCGGCCCGTTCGCCCGTCTGCGTCCCGGCAGCGTGCTCGGTGCCAAGGCGCATGTAGGCAACTTCGTCGAGCTGAAGAACGCGGTCATGGGTGAGGGCGCCAAGGCTGGCCATCTGAGTTACCTGGGCGATGCCGAGATAGGGGCACGGAGCAATATCGGCGCCGGCACCATCACTTGTAATTACGATGGCGCCAACAAGTTCAAGACCGTGCTGGGCGAAGATGTGTTTATCGGCTCCAACAGCGCACTGGTGGCGCCGGTCACCTTGGGCGATCGCGCCACCACTGGCGCCGGTTCGGTGGTCACCAGCGATGTACCGGATAACACCCTGGCTGTGGGCCGCGCCAAGCAGCGCAATATCGAAGGTTGGAAGCGCCCCAAGAAGCAGCCATAAGCTTCAAGCCACAAGCTGCAAGATAAGCAGCGTTGTGCTACAGGCTGCTGGTTAAAAGCTCGGCAGATATTTGCTGCAACTCTGCACACTGATTCGCTTGCAGTTTGTAGAGGGCGACCATCCGTCTTGCAGCTTGCAGCTTGCAGCTTGCAGCTTGCAGCTTGCAGCTGCTTTATGTTTTGATTCGCGCCTATATCTTTCGAATCGAAACTTTGAATGTCAAAACGCAACACTCCGCAACGTCGCCATACCATTCTTGCCCTGCTCGCCGAGCAGGGTCAGGTGAGTGTGGATGAGTTGTCGAAAGCGTTCGCCACCTCGGAAGTGACCATTCGCAAAGACCTCGCCGCCCTGGAAAAGAACGGCCTGCTGCTGCGCCGCTATGGCGGTGCGGTACCCATGCCGCAGGAATTGATCAGCGACAACGGCCAGCCGGTTTCCCAGTACAAGCAGGCCATAGCCCGCGCGGCCGTGGCGCGGATTCGCGAGCATGCGCGGATCATCATCGACAGCGGCACAACCACCGCGGCGATGATCCCCGAGCTGGGGCACAAGCCCGGCCTGGTGGTGATGACCAACTCGCTGAACGTCGCCCGTGCCCTGAGCGAGCTGGAACACGAGCCCGTGTTGCTGATGACTGGCGGCACCTGGGATCCGCACTCGGAGTCGTTCCAGGGGCAGGTCGCCGAGCAGGTGCTGCGTTCCTACGATTTCGATCAGCTGTTTATCGGCGCCGATGGCATCGATCTGGCGCGTGGTACCACCACCTTCAACGAACTGCTCGGGCTGTCGCGGGTTATGGCCGAGGTGGCGCGCGAAGTGGTGGTAATGGTCGAGAGCGACAAGATCGGTCGCAAGATCCCCAACCTGGAGCTGCCCTGGAGCAGCATCCATACCCTGATAACCGACGAGCGCCTCAGCGATGCGGCCCGTGAACAATTGGCGACGCGCGGGGTAAACCTGATCTGCGCCGCCGTCGACGCTTAAGGAGAAGATTATGTGTGGCATCGTAGGCGCCGTCGCCGAACGCAATATCACCGCCGTGTTGCTGGAAGGCCTCAAACGCCTGGAATACCGCGGTTACGACAGCGCCGGTGTGGCGCTGTTGACCGACCAGGGCCAGCTGCAACGCAGCCGCCGGGTGGGCAAGGTCGCCGAACTGCAGAACGCGCTGAACCTCGAACCCTTGGCCGGGCGCTTAGGCATCGCCCACACCCGCTGGGCCACCCATGGCGCGCCGAGCGAGCGCAATGCCCATCCGCATTTTTCGGGCGAGGCGTTGGCGGTGGTGCACAACGGCATCATCGAAAACCATGACGCATTGCGCGAGCGCTTGCAGGCGCAGGGGTATGTTTTCAGCTCGGATACCGACACCGAAGTCATCGTCCATCTGCTCGAACACAAGCTGCAGAGCCTGGGCGATCTGGCCGACGCGCTTAAAGCCGCAGTCGCGGAATTGCACGGCGCCTACGGCCTCGCTGTGATCAGTGCGAAACAGCCGGACCGCCTGCTCGCCGCCCGCAGCGGCAGCCCGTTGGTGATCGGCCTGGGTTTGGGCGAGAACTTCCTCGCCTCCGACCAGCTTGCGTTGCGCCAGGTCACCGACCGTTTCATGTACCTGGAAGAAGGCGATATCGCCGAAATCCGTCGTGACGGCGTGCTGATCTGGGATGTCGACGGCCTGCCGGTCGAGCGCGAAAGCGTGCAGTACCACGAAGGCGCCGAAGCCGCCGATAAGGGCGCGTTCCGCCACTTCATGCTCAAGGAAATATTCGAGCAGCCCAAGGTCGTACAACGCACCCTCGAAGGCCGTTTGGGCAGCGACCATGTGCTGGTGCAAGCATTCGGCCCACAAGCGGCCGAGCTGTTCGGCAAAGTGAAGAACGTGCAAATCGTCGCCTGCGGTACCAGCTACCACGCCGGCATGGTCGCCCGTTACTGGCTCGAAGAATTGGCCGGGATTCCCTGTCAAATCGAGGTGGCCAGCGAATTCCGCTACCGCAAGGTGGTGGTGCAGCCCGATACCCTGTTCGTCAGCATTTCCCAGTCCGGCGAAACCGCCGATACCTTGGCTGCCCTGCGCAACGGTAAAGAGCTGGGTTATCTGGCCAGCCTGGCGATCTGCAACGTCGGCATCAGCTCCCTGGTGCGCGAGTCCGACCTGTGCCTGTTGACCCTGGCCGGCCCGGAAATCGGCGTGGCCTCGACCAAGGCGTTCACCACCCAACTGGTCGCGCTGATGCTGCTGACCCTGTCCATCGGCCGGGTCCGCGGCACCTTGGATAAACGGCTGGAAGCCGAACTGGTCGACGAACTGCGCCGCTTGCCGACGCGCCTCGACGATGCCTTGGCGATGGATAAGGTGGTGGAGAAGATCGCCGAACTGTTCGCCGAAAAACACCATGCCCTGTTCCTCGGTCGCGGCACCCAGTATCCGGTGGCGATGGAGGGCGCGCTCAAGCTCAAGGAGATCTCCTATATCCACGCCGAAGCCTACCCGGCCGGCGAACTGAAGCACGGACCGCTGGCGTTGGTCGACAACGACATGCCGGTGGTCACGGTGGCGCCGAACAACGAGCTGTTGGAAAAGCTCAAATCCAATCTGCAGGAAGTGCGCGCCCGCGGCGGCGAGCTGGTGGTGTTCGCCGACCAGCAAGCCGGCATGAGCAACGGCGAGGGCACCCACGTGGTGAACATGCCGCATATCCACGATGCGCTGGCGCCGATTCTCTACACCATCCCGCTGCAGTTGTTGTCGTACTACGTAGCCGTGCTCAAGGGCACCGACGTCGACCAGCCGCGGAATTTGGCGAAAAGCGTAACGGTCGAGTGAGTCGTCAGACGCTATCATCTGTTTTTTTGTCTGCACAGCGAGGAGCGACCATGCGTCGTGAGGAAGTAAGGAGCAAGCAGGCCGAGGGCCTGCTCTTCGATACTCATGTCATCGTTAATCCGGCCAACACCCGGGAATGGATAGTGCTGTTCAAGAAAGGCGCAGGCACCAGTTATTTTCTGGTCGATGAACAGGAGCAGGTGGAGTCGTTCGGCGACCTCAACGCGCTGATCGAGGAATTGCGCAGCCTTGGCATAAAAGGTGCTGAGATCCATTTCTGATCTCGACCCAGCCACCTGACAGGCGCGTTATGCCCATCAACTATGCTCGACGATTGACCGGCCGCAAACGCAGCCCAGCTGCCAATAGACACCTCGGTTATGCCTTGACCTTCGTCGCCGGGGCGATCAACGCGGGCGGCTTTCTCGCCGTGCAGCAGTACACCTCGCATATGACCGGCATCGTGTCGGCGATGGCCGACAATATCGCCCTGGGCGCCTTTGAACTGGTCCTGAGCGGCGCCGGCGGCCTGCTGTCTTTTCTCCTCGGCGCGGCCTGCTCGACTGTGATGGTCAGCTATTCGCGGCGTCGCGGCCTGCACAGCGAGTACGCTTTGCCGCTGTTGCTGGAGGCGATCCTGCTGCTGTGCTTCGGTTTTCTCGGCACCGCATTGGCGCAGATAACCGGCCTGTTCGTACCGCTTACGGTGATGTTGCTGTGTTTCATCATGGGCTTGCAGAACGCGCTGATCACCAAGCTCTCCAGAGCGGAAATCCGCACCACTCACATCACCGGCATCGTCACCGATATCGGCATCGAACTGGGCAAGCTGTTGTATTGGAATCACAGCTCGTCCAGGGCCAGCGATAAGGTCATGGCCGACCGCGAGCGTCTCAGGTTGCTGGCCCTGCTGCTGTTGTTCTTCTTTCTCGGCGGTGTGCTCGGGGCTTTTGGCTTCAAACACCTGGGTTACGTATCGACGGTCCCCCTGGCCCTGCTGCTGGTGATGCTGGCGGGGGTGCCGGCGCTGGACGATGTGTTTTTTCTGATGCGTCGTCATCTGCGTAGGTAGCGATCGCAGCGCTACGGCAACACCCCCAGCAAGGTCCACAGCCGCCGCGATTCCGGGTCGGCGTTGATCAATTCCGCGAGCAGGTCGCGCAGTGGTTTCTGCCCCCATTCGACGGCGCGGTTGATCAGATAGGGCACCGGGCTGTGGGGTTCGGTCTTGGCCAGGTACTCGGCGATCATCGCCAGTTGTCGATAGGCCTCGTCGCGGCTGGTCGGCGCCTTCCCCATGGGTACCGCGGGCGGCGCTTCCTCGGTGAAAAACGGCGTTTCGTCGACGACCGGCTGGGGCGGTGTGGCGGGATGCATGGCGAGGAACTCCTGCATGAGCGTGGTCAACTGCTCGATGGTTTGACGCAGCGGGGTGAACGAGGGCGAGTCGAAGGCCAGCTGGGTATCGCTCCAGGCTTCCAACCGGGCCAACGCCGCGCGGCTCTCCGTGAGCCAGAGGATGTTCTGGCGGAACTGTACGCCGGGCAGCATGCGCAGGGTGTCGTTCAATTGTCGTTGGGTCGCTTGCGCGGCTTCGCGTTCCGCTTTGGCGTTCTTGCTGTCGCCGCCGGTCAACAGTTTGCGCTGCAGCTGCTGCCAGTCGGCAAAGCTGTATTTGGCGAATTCCTGGCCCACTTCGCCGAGCAGCGGTACGCGTAGTAGCAACACTTCGCTGTAGCGCCGGATCAACCACTCGAGTGGGCTGGAGCGCCAGGACAGGTCGCCGTCCTCCGGCTGCGGATGCAATTCGTCGGCGAAGCGTTCGCAGAGGTTGGCCAGCAGATTCAGCCCCGCGGCCAAGCCGGCGAAACCGTGGCGGTGCAGCCAGGCTTCGCCGAGCCAGGCGGCGACCATAATGTCCTTGCTCTTGCGGCTGAGCAGGTCGCTGGCCTGGCGCTCCACGGCGACCCAGTCGGCGCGCTTCAGGTCGGCTTGCCAAACGCCGGTGGGCAGACTTTCGTCATCCTCGCGGCGGGCTTCGCGCAAGGCGTCGTATTCCGGCTGATGGCGGATATTGACCCCGCAGGGATGCGGGCCGGCGATCGGCTCCAGCAACCCGGCGGCTTGAAGGGCGACGTCCATTGGTTTGGCTAACTCCTAAGGGGGGCTCGGTTCGCCGCTGGGCAGCGCTACCGGTTGGGCAACGCCTGGCGACATGGCCAGGGCGTCAGCCGGGGCCAGCGAGAAGGGTGATGACGGCGACTTGACCGGCAGCGGTGCGATGGCCAGGGGGACTTTGCCACTGGCGTTCATCAGGGCCACGCGGACAAACATCAATGCATGGTTATCAGGGCTGTAGGGAGCATAGACCGGCAAGCGGAAAGCCAGCGGCGTCTCACTGTAATCGATGATCGCCAGACGCTCGAAGGCGACATGGGTACGCAGCAGACGCAGCAGTGCCCAAGGCCCTTCGTATTCCCAGCCGGCCTCGTATTCGAATACCGCCAGGGCCGACTGCAGCGGGTCGTCCGCCGGTTTCTGCGCGCCGTTCTTGGCCCAGCGCAGCAGCAGCTTGACCGGCTCGCCGAGGGTCCAGCGCATGCGGCTATCGTCGCCTCCGGGATAGTGGATCGACTCGCTGCCCGACTGCATCGACCACTCGATCACCTGATCGGCACCGAGTTCCGCATCGCGGTCGGTGCGCCAGCGCACGTCCAGGTCGATGCCCTTGATACCGTCCTGATCGCGCTGGAACAGCGGGTCGAGCCAGACCCGGGCACGTTGCAGGTGATTGAGGAAGTCCGCTGCCGCCAGCGCATCCGAGGATGGACTTTGTGCCAGTCCGGCTTGCGCCTGGGTCAGGTTCTCGTCGAGCAATTGCAGGAACAGGCGCACGCGGTCGGGATCGGCGTCCGGCGCGTTGAGGTTGAAGGAGAACGGAAAGCGCCCCGCCAGATACTGTGAGAAATAGTTCGATAGACGGTTCCAGGCGACGGCCGCGGTTCGCTCCTGCAGGTCGGCGCAGCGTTGTGAGGCGAGGCTGGCGACGTAGCGGGCGCGCTGGGAGAACTCGTCCGCGCCGCTGGGCAGTTCGGCTTCGCCGAGTACGGTGCGGCAGTTGCTCAGCTCCATGCTGTTGAGGTTATTGGCAAAGCGCTCGAACATTGCCGGTGCGCTGCTGGGATTCTTCTCGGCGTATTTCTGCAGCTCCACGGCCATTGCCTGCCAGCGTTCCAGTTGTTCGATATTGCCGGCCGCGAGGCTGCTGCGATGGGCCTGCAACCAATCGAGCGCCGGTGCGATACGGCTGTGCAAGTCGGCGACCAGGTTGGCCTGCGCGGCCAGGTATTGCTGCATGTCCTGCGCTGTGGCCGAGCGGTAAGCACGCAGCCCGGGGTTCTGACCGCCGTCCCACCAGGCGAAGTCGCCATTCAGTGGTTGATACAAGGCCAGCGATTGCAGTTCGTCGTTGGCGTTGGCGAGATCGCGCAAAGCACGGCGATTGAGTTCCAGCAGCACCGCGTTGGCCATGTCCGCATGGCCGAGGGTCTGGAACGCCGTGGCCACGTCGTTGGCATCCTGGGCCGATACGTTGAACGCCCGCTTGCCGTTGAGGCCTATCACGCTGTTCGGTTTGGGCGAAGTGAACAGCCGCCAGAGCGTGGTGGCGGTACTCGTTTTGGCACTGCCGGTCAGCGCGTTGCGATACTCGTAAGGGACCTTGGCGACGCCCTGTTCGAGGTAGGCGCGGTAGCTGGCGATATAACGTAAGGCGCTGTGCAGGCTATCGTCGTCGATGCTCTGCAAGGGTTCGCCGTGGAAGCCCGATTCGTTGCTTGCCAATGCAGCGGCGGCGAAGTCCTGGCGCAGCAACATATCGATTGCGATATCCAGTTTGACGACACTGGGCTGCAGCTCGATGCTGCCACCGTTTTGCTGGCGCAGGACGCTGTTGTGCGGATCGTCCTCGTCGAGCCATTGCTCGCGAAATACCTTCTGCAGGTAGCTGGCATGGTCGAGCACCTGGTCGACCACAACCGGGCCGATCAAGCTGTTCTGCCGGGCGTCTTCGAGCATGGCCGAATAACCCGGCGCCAGGTCCTGTCCGGAACTGCGGCTCCAGGCTGTGTTGGTGGCCGCGACCATGCGGCGTAGCTGGGCGATGTCGAGGCTCAGCTCTTCCAGCTCGAGAATCGAATTGCGTTGGCCGTTCTCCAGGTATTGCAGATGGCGTCTGACTTGCCCGGCGGTGCTGCTGAAGCTTTCGTCGGCGAACAAGCGGTCGAGCCACATGCGCATCAGCTGAGCGAAGTGTTTACCCGTCTTCTCGCGAATCGGCAGGAGTTCTATCGGGCTGGCGAGGCCCTGGCTGACGCGCGCCAATAGCCAGTTATAACGGCTGTGCAGCGGCAAGGCTTCGGCGTTGAGATCGAGATCGAGCAACTCGCGAGACAACATGGCGGCATCGTCGAGCGGGCTCTTGCTGCCGTCGAGCATCAGATTGAAGGTCGCACTCTGCTTCTCCAGGGCGATCACTTGATCGAGCAACTGGCGGGCGCGCAGATAGCTTGGCCATTCTTCCGGCGATTCGGCTTCGCCGCTACGTCGGCGTTGGCCATCCATTCGCGTCGATGTGATGGCTTCGATATTGCGTTGCAGCGCCCCCCGCAGCGGCTGATAGAGGCGCTGGCCGGCAAGCGTGCGCATGTGCTGGCGCAGTTGCGGGTCGAGCGGGGAGAACAGCGAGCTGGGTAACAGCACCGAGGTATAACGCCAGCGTGGTGCTTCGTCGAGCACCGCCCAGAACGCGCTGATACTCTTGCGTGCGCCCGCGTCGCTGAGCAGTCCGGGGCGATGATCGTTTTGCGTTTCTTGCAGCAGGCTTGCCAGGGTATCGGCGTCCTGGCTTTCGACCTGCCAGAGCCAGAACATCCCCACCAGCCAAAACAGGCCGAACACCGCGCTGCCGATACCCACCACGCGCTGCCAGCGCCGTCGCAGATAAAGAATGCGCGGCACCGGCTGGGTCAGACCCTGTTCGGCCAGCACCCGCTGGCGTAGCAGACGGCCGACGAACAGGGGTTCGCGCGGCAACTCTTCGACTTCGGTCAACGGGTCGGTGTCGAAGCCGGGCACCGGTATCGCCGCACAGAAATAGATGCCGCGCAGTTGCGGCGCCTCGCCCAGGGCGCTGCCTTGAAAGACTGGATCGCAGAGGGTTTGCAGGTTGCTGCGAATGGCATCGAACTGGCGCGGCAGCAGGTACAGCGCTTCTTCGGTTTTGCCGGACAAGACCCCCAGTTCGGTGATCTCCTCGGACAACACGCGCACCAGTTGGTCGATCGCGATTTCGCTCCATTCCGGATGCCAGGCGGTGCCCGGGGTGAATGGCGAGGACCAGCCGAGTATCCGCTCACGGGCATCGTTTGGTAGTGCATCGGCCAGCTCTTTTATGCCCGGCACGCTTTCCAGCCCGGTCACCAGCAGGTAAACCGGCACGCTCAGGCCCAGTCGCTGCAACAGTTCGTTGAACTTG
>CBIHQF010000076.1:0-10897 GCA_966211665.1 uncultured Pseudomonas sp.
CGCTTCTTCGGCGCGGCTTTCCAGGCTGGGGCGTAGGGGTTGTTCCCAGGGCGCGTCTTCCAGCACTTGGGGCTGTTGCTGATGCTTGAGCAGGATCTGGAGGCGCGCCCGATCCAGGGTCGGCTCGCTGTATTCGTCGAGGGTCAAGAAATCCGCTTGGCCGTTGATGCGATAGTCGATCCGGTAGTGCTGCAGCTCGTGCATGGTCTGCTCCGATGCCTTGGGGTTCGGTCATTGGACCCGGCGCGGGCGGTCCGGCTCCCGCAATCCGCGTCGAAAAGGCTTCTACTCGCTCACCTGCCGCTCGTGCTCGAGCAACGCCGCTTTGCGCTCGATGCCCCAGCGATAACCGCTAAGGCTGCCGTTGCTGGCGACCACGCGATGGCAGGGGATCAACAGCCCCAGCGGGTTGCTGGCACACGCACGAGCGACGGCGCGCGGATGGCTGCCGAGTTGTGCTGCGAGTTCGGCGTAGTTGCGCGTCTGGCCGGATGGAATATGTCGTAAGGCCCGCCACACCTGCTGTTGGAACACGCTGCCGCGAATATCCAGCGGCAATTGCGCGGCGCGCGCCGGCTCCTCGATCTGGGCGATCACCTGGGCCAGCCACTCGCTCAGTTCGGCATCGTCGCGCAGCCGTTGTGCGGCGGCGAAACGTTGCTGCAACTCCGCCTCCAGAGTCTCGTCGCTATCGCCCAGGAGCAGTGCACAGACGCCTTGTGCGCTGGCCGCGAGCAGCACCTTGCCCAGCGGGCAAGCGGCGATGGCGTAGCGCAGGGTTTCACCCGCCGCTTGTTTACGCCGTTGCGCCGGGCTCAAGGCATCGGTGCGTTCGTAGAGCGCACGGGTGCCGGAATAACCAGCGGCCAGGGCCGCATCCAGCACGCTGTCGGCTTGCGCCAATTGCGCCTCCAGGCGCGCGCGGCGCTGGGCGCTGGCCCAGGCTTTCGGCGTCAATCCGGTGCGGGCCTTGAAGGCGCGCGCCAAGTGCGAAGCGGACAGGCCGATGCGCGCGGCCAGTTGTTCGAGGGTCAGCGGTTTATCGGCGCTATCGAGCAAGCGGCAGGCGGCTGCTACCAGCGAATCCAACTGTTCGGCCGGGCTCTCCGCCTGGGGCGAGCAGCGCCGGCACGGGCGGAAACCGGCCTGTTCGGCGGCCGCCGCAGTGGCGTGAAAGCTGACATTGTCGCGTAGCGGGCGGCGTGCGGGACAACTGGGTCGGCAGTAGATGCCGGTCGAGCGCACGGCGAAGACGAAGCGGCCATCGTATTCGCTATCGCGGTTGCACACGGCTTGCCAGCAGAGATCGGCATCGAGCATGGCTTGGCTCCACAAGATGGGGTGTGAGCCAATTGTCGACGCTTGCAGCGATCCGGCCAATCCGCTTTACGCTTTCGAAGTGGATCAGCCTTCGAACGCTTGCCAATCCAAGCGCAACGGCGCTTGCCAGGCGAAACGCTCGAAATGGCTGCCAACAGCGTGCTTGAGCTTGCCCAGGTCCTTGTGATTGTTGCTCAGGGTGGTGATGTGCAGGCCGGAGGGATCGGTATGCAGCAGGCATAAGCCGAAGTCGAACTCGATGCGGCCCTGCTGCGCGTCGTAACGCACCGCCAATTTGTGCCCGAACTGCTCGCACAACCGGGCGATATGCAGCGCCGGGGTGTCGGTGGCGATGTGACAGGAGGCGATATAGGGCGCCTCGATGCCGTTGCGTCGGCTGGCATGCGCGTGGCGGTGCGCTGCCTGTGAACTTGGTGTGCCGGTGGTCGGCCTGCCGACCACCGGCTTACGATATTGCTGTGCCGTCGCCCAGTCGACGATGTCTTTCCCTGGCAAGGTTTGTTTTATCACCGTACCCATACACAGCCTCTCGTGAGACCTGCGGCCTCGATTGGATAAAGGTTAAAAACGACTTGAACCTCCCTGCCGCAGAGAGAGTCGGCGGCGTTTACACAGACAGCGACGGATTCGATTTGGTTGCATGCTGGCGTTCCCGTCCGGGATCAGCGTTGCGCCCCGGGCGGGCGCGCAGGGTTCCGGTTGGCGGAAAACGCTCGTATAAACCCGTATCAAGTCGGTATTTTTTGCCAACTTGGGCGATCCTGGCGGTCAGAGGGTGGGCGCTACGGGAAGATTGCCGTATAACGAGCGGGACACGCGAGTTGGGCAACACAGGACCCCCGATTAAAACCGATGAAGACGCCAAAACGCATTGAACCCCTGATCGAAGCCGGTCTGGTCGATGAGGTGATACGCCCGCTGATGAGTGGTAAAGAGGCCGCTGTTTACGTGGTGCGCTGCGGCGACGAGCTGCGTTGCGCCAAGGTCTATAAAGAAGCCAACAAACGCAGTTTCCGCCAGGCCGCCGAGTACCAGGAAGGCCGCAAGGTGCGTAACAGCCGCGACGCCCGCGCCATGGCCAAGGGTTCGAAGTACGGCCGCAAGGGTCAGGAGGACGCTTGGCAGAACGCCGAAGTGGCGGCGCTGTTCCGTCTGGCGAATGCCGGGGTGCGGGTGCCCAAGCCCTACGACTTTCTCGAAGGCGTATTGTTGATGGAGCTGGTCGACGATGGCGAAGGCGATGTCGCGCCGCGCCTCAACGATGTCGACCTGCATCCGGACGATGCCCGCGAATTCCACGCCTTTATGATCCAGGAAGTGGTGAAGATGCTCTGCGCCGGGTTGGTGCATGGCGATCTTTCGGAATTCAACGTGCTGCTGGGCCCGGACGGTCCCGTGGTGATCGACCTGCCCCAGGCGGTGGATGCCGCCGGCAACAATCATGCGTTCAAGATGCTTGAGCGCGATGTCGGCAATATGGCCGCGTACTTCGGCCAGTTCGCCCCCGAGCTGAAGTTCACCAAGTACGCCAAGGAGATGTGGGCGCTCTACCAGGAAGGCAAGCTGACCCCGGACAGCACGCTGACCGGCGAATTCGACGATCCGGAAGAAAGCGCCGATATCGACGCGGTGATGCGCGAGATCAAGGCCGCCCTGGCCGACGAGGCGCGGCGCCAGGCGCTGCTCAACGCCGAAGACGAGCCCAGGGGCGAAGAGCCGCCACCGCCCTGGGCGCAGTAGCGCCTCAGGTCAGGTAACAAGCAATGGCCCGGATTCGTCCGGGCCATTTGCATCCCGCACGTTACAAACAGGCGCTCTGGAAGGTGTCGCACAGCCCCGGATCGCCCTGTCCGAGCCCCCGCTTGAACCAGCGCACACCCGTTGTGCCGAGGTGCCGTGGGTGAAGGAGCCCTTCCATTGCCGCTATTCAGTGTCGTCGCCAGCCCGGCTGTCAGGCCAGTTCTCGCGGATCCACTTGTAACTCGGCGCGTGCCAGCAACTGCACGTTGCCGCCCACGCTGATCCGACCGTCGTTGCCGAGGCAGACATCCAACCGGCTGGGGCGACCGAGGAAACGCCCCTGGTTGAGGCTGAAGGGCTCGGCACGGCGATGCAGGCCGTGTTCCACCAGGAAGGCCGCCACCGGGCCGGCGGCGCTGCCGGTGGCGATGTCTTCGATTACGCCGAAAGGGTCCCAGGTGCGTCCTTCGCGGTTATCCACGTTCAGCAGGAATACGAAGGCGGCGCCATGGGACGCCAGCTCGGCGTCCAGCGTGCGCTGCTGCCTGGCCCGGGCCAGACCCTGGGCGGTGACCGGCAGGATCAGGTAAGGCAGGCCGGTGCTGACCACGCTGGCCGGGTAGCGGCGATCCAGCTGTGCGCCGTTCAAGCCAAAGGCCTCGGCGATCACCTGCGCTTGCGCGGGGGCGAGCTGCGCCGCGAATTCTGCCACGCCCTGATCCATCTGCGCGTAGAAGCCCCGTTCCTGGCGGCGGGTCAGCAGGCGCACGCTCTTGGCGGCCAGTTGCAGGACCCATTCGGCTTCCATGGTCTGGCCCTGCAGGTGGTGCAGCAGGGCGGCAGCGCCGAGGATCGGGTGGCCGGCGAACGGCAGTTCCTCCTCCAGGGTGAAGATCCGCGCGCCCTGAACCTGCGGCTCGCTGCCGGGCAGCAGAAAGATCGATTCGAACTGGCGCAACTCACGGGTCAGCGCTTGCATCGCGGCCGGCGTCAGCTGGCGCGCATCGGGAAATACCGCTACGCCGTTACCGGCCAGCGGCCGCTCGGCGAATACATCGAGTTGCCAGTAAACCAACGGTGACATGGGAGCTCCTTGCGATCAGTTGGCCGGGTATTCGCTGATCAGTCGATCTTCGCCGTGCTTATCCACGCCTATGACCTGGTAGGCATCGCGTCTATCGCCGTATTCCATGCCCGGCGAGCCGGTCGGCATGCCGGGTACGGCGGCGCCGAGCAGGTCGGGCCGCTGGCGCAGTTTGAGGATATCGCTGGCGGGCACATGGCCTTCGACGAACCGGCCGTCGATCACCCCGGTATGGCAGGACGCCAGGCGCGGCGGCACGCCGAGGCGTTGCTTGACCGCGCTCATATCGCTCTCGACGTGGTCGTTGACGGTGAAGCCGTTGTCCTGCAAATGGGCGATCCAGGCCTTGCAGCAGCCGCAGTTGGGATCGCGGTGCACGTCGATGGTCAGGCTATCGGCCGCCTGGACCAGCCCCGCCCAAACGCACAACGACAGGATGAAAAGTCGCATGGGGGATACTCCTCTATGGGATACCAGTTCGAGCATAGCGCGCGAGCGGGTGTGGCCGAAACCGCGGGCTGTTTGCGAATGTGCCCACCGGGCTTATGCTGCACCCATAGTCCTCCGGGAGGAATGCTGTTCATGCTGCTCGCACGCGTGATTCTGTCGCTGCAATTGCTGGCCACCGCCGGGTTGGGCCTGGCCTATTTCGTCCGCCCGCATGAAATGGCCAATCTCAGCGGCATGTTGTTGATGGCGCCGGCGGCGGCGACCGATGTGCGCGCCTATTACGGTGGCCTGCAACTGGGGCTGGCGGCATTTATCGGCCTGTGTCTGGCGCGCCGCGAGCTGATCGCCCCGGCCTTGACCTTGCTGACGCTGCTGTACAGCGCGTTGGCGTTGGCCCGCATCAGCGGTCTGTGGCTGGACGGCGGCGCCCAGCAGACCTTCAACCTCTACGCGCTGTTGCTGGAAGTCGTCTCCGCGGGCCTGTGCTTCTGGGCGCTACGGCAGCTGAATCGGGACTAACTGCAGCGGGCCAGCGGCGCAAAGCGTTTGCTCACCAACTCCCGGGCTTGGCGCGCGCTGTGTTCCACGGTTTCGAAGCTGAGCGAGCTGCCGACGTAGTACAGATTGCCGACGCCCTGCAACGCCTCGACCTGCCGGTAAAAGCCGTTATGCAGCGCCTCGCTGTCCACGTGCGGGAAGTAATCCCACTCCTGACGCAGTTTCAGTTCGCCGAAGGTGCCGCCCTGCGCTGCGACGTCCTGCGCCAGAACCTCGGTGACCTGTTCGAGCGATAACCCCCGCTCGGCGAGCTGCCAGCCGATATAGATCGGTAGCGCCGGGTCGCGGTTGGCCCAGGCGTTGATGTGGTTGAGCTTCGCCGGGCGCGCGTGATCGTGGAAGAACAGGAATTCTCCGCCGACCAGGCCGCTGGCGTTGAACAGGTTGACGAAGTAACGGTCGCTACGCACCTGCGCGAACAGGCTCGCCTCTTCCTCCGTCAGGTCGAGGAAGTTGTCCAGGGTATGCAGTGGCGCGGAAACGATGACGGCGTCGAATTCATGCTGCTGCGTGCCGTTGACGGTCACCCGAAGCGGGCCGGCTGACCGCGGCCGTACGATCGAGGTGATCCGCGCTTCCAGGCGCACATCGAAGCCCGCGGCGATGGCTTCCCAGATCGATTGATAGCCGCTCGGGAACATATGGAACTCGCCGACTTGCAGGCCCTTGGCGCCGTCGGGCTTGAGCAGCCAGCCGATCAGCTTCATGAAATAGATCGCGGGGGTGGTTTCGTAATAGCTGTAGCCGAAGCCGACCAGCATGCTGCGCGCCAGCTCCGCGATGGGGCTGAAGCCGTACTTCCGGGCGAACTGCTCGAACGGCAGGCAGAGGTCGCTCGGCAGTTCGCCGAGGCTGTCGCTGCGCACCTCGGGGAAGCGCTGCAAGGTCGCGGTATAGTTGCTGATCGCGCGCTCGATCTCGCTCGCCGGGTAACGGCCGCTGAGAAACGATTCGATGGTCTGCCGCTCGCCGTGCTCGTCGAGTATCAGCAGGCTGACCGGGTAGGGTGCATAGGGGATGCGGTGGCGCTCGGCGAGTTCCAATACCAGGGTGCATTCCGTCGACGCCAGCACCGCGCCCAGCTCGACCACGCCCGCGCCGCTGCGAAACGAATGGACTTTGCCACCGACGCGGCCGAGCTGTTCGAAAATCGTGATGTCGGCGTAACCGAGGCCCCTCAAGGTGTCGGCCGCGGTCATCCCGGCCGGGCCGGCGCCGATCACGGCGATGCGCGGCGATTTCAGTCGAGCTGCGTTTTGCATGGTCTTTCCTTGATCTGCGGCTGGAAGGCCTGTCCTGATTAGGTGTTATATCGGCAGTCGTGAACTGCCCGCGTCCTGTAGGAGGGGGCGGGCGGCGTTCCGTGACCTCGGGACGAGCTTTTTCGCGGTATCCGTCAAACGCCGAGCAAGCAGCCCTGCGGGCTGCATTCGCCGCGGGGCGCGCCTCCTACAGGGTATCGCTGCATATGAACGTAACGGGGAGGCAGCCTTAAACAGCGGCCTGCTGGGCGCTTTCCCAGACCACTGTTTCGCCCGATTTGGAGACATGCGCCATCAGCGTCGAATACTGCTCCTCGACCTTGTTGCGCTTGACCTTCAAGGTCGGGGTGACGAAGCCGTTGTCCGGCGACCAGTCCTTCATCGAAATCACCACGCCGGAAATCTTTTCGTGGTTGAGTAGGCTGGCGTTGAGCTGTTGAACGAACTTGTGAATGGCCTCGCCGATTTCGCTGCGCGGCGAGTTCTGGTAGGCCTCGGCCAGGGTCACGACGGCCACTGGCTGGGTCAGTCCGGAGCCGGCCAGGCAGATCTGCTCGAACCCTTTGAACGAGGCCAGTTGCGCCTCGATGGGCGCGGGGGCCACGTATTCGCCTTTCTCGGTTTTGAATATTTCCTTGATGCGCCCGGAAATACGCAGATAGCCCTGGCTGTCCACTTCGCCCAGGTCGCCGGTCCTGTAATAGCCCTGCGCGTCGAGGGCTTCCCTGGTCTTTTCCTCGTCCTTGTAATAGCCGCTCATCAGCGTCGGGCAGTTGAACAGGATTTCCCCTTCCTCGCTCAGCTTGAAGCCGTTGTCCGGCATGGCCTTGCCGACCGTGCCCGGTTTGTATTCGTTGGGCCGGCCGATAAAGCCATAGGCGAAGTTTTCCGTCATACCGTAGCCTTCGGAAATATTGATGCCGATTCTGGCGTACCAATCGAGCAGCGCGGGAGAAATCGCCGCCGCTCCCGACACTATGATCCGGGCCTGGTCGAGCCCCAGGGTCTTTCTGACTTTCTGCGAAACGACGCCTTTGACGAACGGAATACGTAGCAGCCAATTGAGTTTGTTCTCCGGCATCTTTTCCAGGATGCCGCCCTGGAATTTTTTCCACAGCCGCGGCACCGAGAAGAAAATCGTCGGACGCACCGAGCACAGGTCGCGCTGGAAGGTGCTCAGCGATTGGGTGAAATTGATCTGCATGCCGGAATACATGCTGTTGGTCGCCACCAGCAAGCGCTCGGCGACGTGCGCGAGCGGCAGGAACGACAGGGAGCGGTCGTCCGGGGTGATCTTGAAGATGTCCAGCGAGCGCGGCCCGACATGTCGCGGCGCCCGGTAGCAATGCACCACTCCCTTGGGGTGGCCGGTGGTGCCGGAGGTATAAATGATGGTCCAGACATCGTCGTCCGCCGGCACCGGGAACTGATCGAAGGCGCTGTTCTTGTCGATCAGATCGGCCAGGGAATGGTCGACCTCGCTTGCGCGGTCGAAATCGCAGTCCTGGCCATGGAAGGAAAAGCCGATTTTCAGCAGGCCATCCGGAATGCTGCCCTTGAGGCGCTCCCAGACTTTCTTATCGAGCTTGCCGACGAAGATCGCTTTCGAGTCCGAATGCTCCAGCACATAACGCAGGGTTTCCGGGGTTTGATCGAAATACAGCGGCACGCTGACAAAGCCGCCCAATTGCAGCGCGAGGTCGGTAATGATCCATTCCGCGCAGTTCTTCGACAGGATCGCGATTTTATCCCCGCGATTGAAGCCAAGGTCATACAGGGCATTGGTGAGTTTGCGGGTCGCGTCTGCGACTTGCGACCAGGTGTATTCGCGCCATTGGCCGTCTATGGGTTGGCGCAGATAAACTTTTTCGGGGTGATTCATCTCCCAGTGATACAGCATCTCAATAGGCGATTTTCCTTTGGAAAAATTACTTAGCTGCATACCTTGCCACCTGTCTTGATATTATTTTTTGGCTTTATGGGCGCGGACCCGATAGCCGACGACTACTAGTTATTTATGCGCCAGTCGCATTCATCAGGCGTTCGGCTTCGAGCCATGCGCCAATCGAAGCGGGTATGGCCGGGGAGTTCTGCAAGAAACCCAAAGACCTATAGAGTTCATTGCTCGGAACTATGCCGTTCTTGCCAATGATCGCGCCTTTACTGTGACCGACAGCCATGACTCTGTCGCCGCATACGAATTCGAACTTCATGTAACTCCATTGCTCGTCCCAGCACACCACCGAGAACTTCAGCTTGTAAGTGGCAAATGGTTTGAGGCCTTTTCGGTAAGAAAGAATGGCGGCGCCCAATACCGGCTTCCAGCCGTTCCTTATACCCAGCCTGACCAGGCCCGCGCGGGTCATATATTCGATAAGGGCGAGATCGAGAATCGTCAGATAGCGGCCATTATTCATATGGCCGTTGAAGTCGAGGTCGTTCGGCAATACCCGCAACTCGAGCTCGATGGTATCGCCGATCTCTATCGCCGGTTTCAGTAGAGACCGGAGCAAGGTGAGGATGAGGCGCAGGTACAAATTCATGAACGGATGCTCTGGGTTGAAATGTCGCCGGGTATTCTGCAGTCAGCATGTTTCTGCATGTCGGGTCTTCATCCTCTGTTGCAGATCCAGGGCGATTTTACGAAGGTTGCTCTGCACCTCGGTGGATAGAAATTGCTTGATAAAGGGCGTCACCGGGAGCTTGGCGGGCTCCACGAACTGCTGCGCGAGGTCGGCGCGGGCTGTTTTGCGCAGCGACTGCATGCTGTCGGCGGGCAGGCGAAGCAGGCCGGAAAGCCGTTCCACGGCTCGGCCGATCACCTGCTCGGGGGCCACGACCTCGTCGACGAAGCCGATCTCGAGGGCCTGCTGCGGGCTGAGCAGATCGCCGAACATCAGCAGCTTGCCCGCGCGGTGCGGCCCGACGATGCGGCGGATGGACATCTGGAAGCATTCGGGCAGGGTGATGCCCGCCTGCACCTCGTTGAGCCCGATATGCCAGTTGCCGCTGCCGGCGATGCGGTAATCGGCGAAGGCGGCGATAAGCGTTCCCGAGGCGATGCAGTGCCCCGTGATGGCGGCTACGACGGGCACCGGGGTTAGCGCCATGCTGGTGGCGAGCTCGAAGACCGCATGCCAGTAGCCCTCGACGAGTTCCTCGTCGCCGCGGATCAGGTTGAATATATCGATGCCGGAGGAAAAGAAACCCGGTTGCCCGGAGATCACGATGCCGCGGGTCTGATTGCGCTTGGCGTTGTCGATGAAGTCTTTCAAGGCAACCAGTGTTTCGATGTCCATCAGATTGACCGGAGGGTTCGAGATGGACAGCTCGAGTATTCCATTGTCATGCCGTTGTGTTTTCACCATGGTGCACACTCCATGTTTGCTGAGTCGTGTATAGAACCGCCAGGCTCCTGGAATGCCGGCGCGGCGTTATTGCGCCTCGCCGGCGGTGGTCTGCTAACGACCCGCTCAGATGATGCCGTACTTCCTGCACCAGTCATTGACGTCTTTAAAACGCAATTCGTTGAGCGCCTTGTTGTGCGGCGAATTACGGATCGCTTCGATGGCTTGCTGATCGTCCGGTTTGATCGGGAAGTCGAATGAAGTGAAGCGGGCGATTTCCGGCATGTAGGTGTATTCGTCGACCAGGAACTTATAGCCCTTCTTGAAGAAACCGCACATTTCTTTGACTTCGTCTTCTGGTGCGGTCTCGAAGAAGTTTTCCGCAATGTGTTTGGCGAAGGCGATATGCCGGACTTCTTCCATATGATGTTCTCTGAACATCTTGCGGGTCAGGTCGTCGATGGAATCGTGCTGGGTTTGATAGATGGAGTTCAGCTCGGCGAACCATTCGATCAGCAGGTTCCAGATAATCCCGTATACCGGATGACGGTTCGGCAGTTGCTGTTCGAAGTTGGAAAACTGCGGAATGGTCGCCGGGTGGCTCCACAGTTCCAGGTTCGCGGTTTTCAAATAGCGACGGAACATCAGGGTGTGGACGATTTCCTCGCGCGAGAAAATCATCAGGTATTCGCGCACATCGTCGGTCAGCACGGCGTTGTACTTGTTCACGTAGCCCACATAGAGTTCCGGCAGGGCTTGTTCGAGCCAGATGAAGTAGGACACGTCGCGCGCGGTTTCCAGCCAGAGCACTTCCAGGCGCTGCTCGGGCGTCATGGCGTCCCAGTAGGCCGTGCCGTACAACCAGGCGGTTTCTTCGAGTTTCGGTAACTTGGATTTATCGACACCTTGTGCCCAATCCACTACCTCGTTCAGTTTGAGTACTTTGCGGTGGGATGCATCGATCAGGGTGTTGACGACCCCGCTGCGCTTGCTGGTGAGCGGGATAGGGTTGCTGTGGGTTTCAACTGCGGCTTCCATGTTATCTCCTTGTCGATAATTCACTAGGGTCTGTTGCCGTTTCAGCGCAAGCCGCGATGAAACGGCAACAGACCCTA
>CBIHQF010000077.1:0-10868 GCA_966211665.1 uncultured Pseudomonas sp.
ATCAGTTTCTTCAGCTCTTCGGCCTCAAAACGCAGATGTTCCAGGCTTTTACTCGACGCATAGCGCCGGTGGATCAGTTGCACGCTTTCTTCGATGTGATCCAGCGCATATTGCCAGCCGGCGAGGCTGGCCTGAACGAAGGCTTCGACATCCTTGGGACGTTTATCCAGCAGCGCCTGGCGGGTGGCCAGAACGTCGTTGTAATAGTTGACGCCATACTCGCGTGGGTTGATCAGGCGATAGTCGACACCCTGTTGCTTCAGCCAGAAGGGCTCGTTGGTGCTGTAGCCGTCGTAGGCGTCGGTGTGGCGATCGACCAGGTCCTGGGGGTTGAAGCTGGTCGGTTGCACCTCAAGGCGATTGAGGTCGATGCCCTCGCGGGCCAGGGTGATCAGCAGTTCGGTGCTTTCCGGCGGCGGCATCAGCATCACCCGCTTGCCGGCCAGGTCATGGGGCGAATAGATGCCCGAGTCGGCCCGCACTATCCAGACGATCGGCGATGTCTGCATGATCGCCGCCAGCGCGACCACTGGTTTGCCCTGCATGCGGGCGATGACCAGGCCGCTGTTGGAAACCGCGAAGTCCACCTCGCCGGCCAGTAGCATATCGATGGGCTTGGGCGCATGTGGGCCGCCCGGCAGAATTTCGACATCAAGCCCGGCTTGCCGGTAGTAGCCTTTTTCCAGCGCCATGTAATAGCCGGCGAACTGGAATTGATGCAGCCAACGCAACTGCAGTCTCAGCGGCTCGGCGGCAGCGAGCAGGCCTGGCAGCAACAGCTGGGCCGCGATAAAAATCGCGATCAGCGCGCCTCGCGTTGCTGAAAATCGGCGACTAATGGGTATTGGCATCACGGCTACCTGACGCGCATGCACAGCCTTTCGATGATTCGCTGTGCATCCTCTACCCGCAGCTTAGTTCAATAGTGGCCAATGGATGTTATTGGCTGGCTATTTGCCGTGGTAATCGTTGAGCGAAATGACGCGGGTCTTGCCGATGCGGTGGCGGTAAATTTCCCTCAAGTACTTGATGGCTTTCTTGACGCTATCGCGGCTCAGGCGGATGTCGTTGATCGAGACGAACTTGTCCGGCTCGTGGATCAGCTCGCGGTACTTTTTCTCGTACATCGGCTTGATCGCATACCAATTGGTGTCGAGGATCTTCGCTGGATTCTCGTACTCGTTGAGCATGGCATCGACCCGCGCCTCGTCGAACTTGTCGGCGACGATGAAGTCGAGGATCGCGGTATCCAGGCTGTCGTCGAAGCGATGCTGGTCGCGGGCGAAACAGCGCTTGATAAAGGCCACGATCAGGGTCAGGAAATCGTCCGACAGGCAAGGGCTCTTGACGATCAGGGTGGTCAGCGACAGGTTCGCCGAGGCGCCGATGACCAGGGCATAACGCTTCAGCGTGGTGTTGGGGAACAGACTGTTAAGGTGGCTCTTGAGCCGATTCAGGTCCATGTAGGAGAGCTTGTAGTCTTTCGGCAACGAGACGATCGACACCACCGAGGAGCAGTTCTTGAAGAAGTGCAGGTCGCTGAGTTCGTCGGCGTTGTAGTCGGCGCGCTTGTATTGCTCCAGCGCCTTGCGGTAGCGCTTGGCCTCGATCGGTAGCAGGCTGATGCCTTCGATGGCCTGGGTCACCTTGTTGAAATGCGGTAGGTCGATGGAGCGGTAGAACAGGTCGTCGATATTCAGGCGTGGCTGTTCCTTGTCCAGCACGCGGAATTTTTCCGTGCTGGCCGGCGTGTATTCCGGCACCACGGATTCGGCATAGGCCACCGCCACGGGGCCGGCCAGGCTCATGAACAGGTCGTTGGCATCCAGGCGGATGGTCTCGCCGATATCGATGCCGGCGCGGCGGAAGTAGTTCTGGTCGTAATCGGTGGTCACCGCCTGGGCGGTGAGGATGTTGAAAATCTGCTGGGAGATGTACTGGTTGGCGTAGCGCTCCATGGCGTTGACGTCGATGTTGTGGATATTGCCGTCGTCGCTCTCCTCGGCGTAACGCATGATGTCGTTGGAGATCAGCATCATCGCGTTCCACGGGCGGATACGCTTCATCACGCTTTCTTCGCTGTTTTCCTCGTTGTCGAAGTTGTAGGAGAAGTCCCATTCCTCGACCAGGTACTTGCACAGCAGACGCCCGGCATTGATATGCAGCGCTTCGGACATCTCGCTGCGCTGATCGGAGATGTTCGGCAGGATGCAGATGCCGCTGGTGAAGATCGGTTCGAATACGAAGCTGTGGTCGCGATTTTCCGGGGTCTGGTCGGCGTTCTTGGTGTCGAAGGTTTTGCTCATGTAGGCGAACTGCTGGGCCAGGCCGAACTCCGAGGCCATGCCCGAGCCGGTGCCGCCACCGGCGCTGAAGATATAGAAGTACAGCCGCGACTGGTTGGCCTTGATCCCGCAGGAGTCGATCAGGTAACTGTGGATGAACTTCCAGTCGGCATTGGTGAAGCGCTGGGTATCCTTGTTGAGGATGATCTTCGCCAGGTACTGACCGAGAATCGGCGCGTTACCGGCGCCGCCGGCATGCACTTCGGACAGGTCCATGATCTTCATCTTGCTGTAGTCGCTGAGAAAGCCGCTGCTTTCGCCCTTGCGCGAAAAACGGATGCGCCCCTCGATGTCCTTGTCCAGGTCGCCGAGCATCACCAACGGCTCGATCAGGAATACCGGTTTGGCGTCCCGGCTCGGTGCGCGCAGCAGATTGTTGCGAATCCAGCGGGTCGGGCGGAAGTCCTGTTCGGCGACGGCCTTTTCTTCGCTGTTGAATTCGCTGAGGTAAAACTGCCGCGCGTTATAGACCAAGGATGCGACATCCAGAGCGATATTCGAGCCGCAACGACCCAGGCCGATCAAACACACGGAGGGGAAATGCTGGATGCGCTTTTCGCTGTCGTCGTCCTGGATGACCGGCGGAAATACCAGATTACGCAGACCATCGAGGTTATCGAGGATGCGTTCGATATCGCCTTCGGTGAAATACATGTATTGCTCGCCACTGTCGTCCAGCGAGCGCAGCGGCGGCGCGGCAACGGCTGGCGCCGCCACTGCGGTCGCGGTGGTTGGTTCGGGCGCTCGCTTGGGTGCTGGTGGTTCCGGCAAGGCCTCTGGCGGGGTGAGAAAGTTATCGGCTAAATCCGCAAGCGTGGCTTCCTGCGAAACGTTCGAGGCTGCTTTCTTTCTCGTTTTCATCCGCGACAATCCAGTTGGTGAAGAGGTAATTGAGCGTTTATCAGAAATAACTATTCACCCTAGGTTGTAGCAGGGAATCGTGAAATTGGCGTCATTAGTTTGAACACTGTCGGGTTTTTACTGTCACGGCCGTTGGGTCGGCAAGGGCAAAGCCATCCACCCGTATAAATCTGGTGAATGTTGGCAGACTGAAAAAGCCGAACCTTTTAGATTGCGCCCGCAGTAAACTTTGTCGCGTACCGCCAGGGCCGGGGGTGCCGCTCCGTATGAGCGAGAACAACAAAAAAAGAGATGGATTACATGCAGCAAACCCCGCAAGTCGCCAATGCCTGGCGCATTCTGTTCCTGCTTTTCCTCGCCAATCTGTTCAATTTTTTCGACCGCACCATCCCCGCCATCATCATCGAGCCGATCCGCCTGGAGTGGAGCCTCAGCGATTTTCAGTTGGGTATGATCGGCACGGCGTTCACCATCGTCTACGCGATTGCCGGGGTGCCGTTGGGGCGCATGGCCGATACCGGCGCGCGGCGCAAGATCATGGGCTGGGGGCTGACCGTCTGGAGTGGCCTTACCGCGCTCAACGGCATGGCCTGGAATTTCTGGAGTTTCATGCTGATCCGTATGGGCGTCGGCATCGGCGAGGCGAGTTATGCACCCGCCGCCAATTCGCTGATCGGCGACCTGTTTCCGCCGCACAAGCGGGCAAGGGCCATGGGCATCTTCATGCTCGGCCTGCCGCTGGGATTGCTGCTGGCGTTTTTCACCATCGGCGCGATGGTCAAGGCGTTCGACAGCTGGCGCGCGCCCTTTTTCCTCGCCGCGATACCTGGGCTGATCCTGGCCGTGTTCATGTTCTTTATCAAAGAGCCGCAGCGTGGCGGGGTCGAGACCGTTCAGGTCGCCTCCACCCCGGTGGCCAATCCCCTGCGTAAGGTGCTGGCGATTCGTACGTTCTGGTGGTTGGTGGTCGCCGGTTTGGCGTTCAACTTCGCCAGCTATGCCTGCAACTCCTTTATGGTGCCGATGCTGCAACGCTATTTTTTGCTGCCGCTCGAGCAGGCGGCGGTGGCCACCGGGGTGATCGTCGGCTTGACCGGTTTAATTGGCCTGACCCTGGGCGGTTGGCTGGCCGATCGCATCCATCAACGTTCGGAAACCGGGCGCCTGCTGTTCGCCGCCCTGAGCATGCTGATCGCCGCCGTCGCCACCGCCTATGCGTTATTGGCCGGGCGGGTCGAGATCGCGCTGTTCGTTACCCTGTTCAGCATCGGTTGGTTGTTCGCGTACAACTTCTATACCTGCGTCTACACGGCGATTCAGGATGTGGTCGAGCCGCGCCTGCGCGCCACCGCCATGGCCCTGTTCTTCGCCGGGCTGTATTTGCTCGGCGGCGGCCTCGGGCCAATCGCGGTGGGCCTGCTGTCCGATCATTTCGCCCAGGCGGCGATGTTCGCCGCTGGCGCCAGCGAAATGAGCGAAGCCTTCAAGGCGGTCGGGCTGCACGATGCGATGTTGCTGATACCCGCCGCCCTGTTCCTGACCATGCTGGCGCTGGTGCAGGCCTCGCGTTGCTTCGTCGCGGATGCGGGCAACATGCAGCGCAGCATGCGCTTGCAGCCGGCGGTCTGAGGGCCGGCATATGGCCATGTAAGCTGGGGATCTTGTGCAATACTCAGTGGCATTCCTGGCAACCGGTTTGCGTGGGGTATCGTCATGGCGGCTATCTCCAGCCTTCTCCTCGGCCATAGTGCGGGCCTCGATCGGCATCCGTTGCGCGCCTACTTGCAGCGCTGCCCGTTGGGTCTGCGCTTGCTCGAAGCCCCGCAAAACCTGCCGTCCGACCTGGCACTGGTGCTGTTGGACGATACCCTGCTGGCGTTGCGGCCCCTGGATTACTGGCAGGATTGCGGGGCGCTGCTGGTTGGTTGCATGGATCTGCCCGGGGTCCTGCCGTTGCCGGCGACGGCGAGCGCCGAAGAGCTGAACGCATTGCTGCGCTTTGCCCTCGAACAACATGCCCTCACGCAGCAAACCGAGCAATTGGCCGCCGCCCTGGCCGGCAAGCGCGACGACCTGAGCAAGTTGGTCGACGTGGGCCTGGCGCTGTCGGCCGAGCGCGATCTGGACCGTTTGCTGGAGAAAATCCTGATCGAGGGCCGCCGCCTGTCCAACAGCGATGCGGCCTCGCTGTTTCTGGTCGACCGTCGTGCCAACGGGCCTTCGCAGTTGATTTTCAAGCTGACCCAGAACGGAACCTTGAGCCAGAACAGCTTTCAGGACCAGCGCATCCCTTTGAGCAAGGCCTCGATCGCCGGTTATGTGGCACTGACCAGCACCGAGTTGAATATCGCCGATACCTACGCCATCGCCGAAGACGCGCCTTATCGTTTCAATCGTTCCTTCGATTTGCAGATGGGTTATCGGACCATGTCGCTGCTGGCGATTCCCATGCTCAATCACCGGCACGAGGTGGTCGGCGTGCTGGAGTTCATCAACCGCCAGCGCAAGGGCGGCGATGAGTTCGAGCCCGAGCTGATCGCCTTCGACGAGGAAACCGCGGTATCGCTACGTGCCCTGGCCAGTCAGGCGGCGGTGGCCATCGAGAACCGCCAGTTGCTGGACGATATCAGTCGCCTGTTCGACGGCTTCGTCCAGGCCTCGGTGTTCGCCATCGAACAGCGCGACCCGACCACCAGCGGTCACTCCTTCCGGGTCGCCGAGTTGTGCTTGACCCTGGCCGGCCAACTGCCCCATGCACCGAACGCCGCCTTGCGCGAGCAGGCGCTGAGCGACGATGGTTTGCGCGAGCTGCGTTACGCCGCCTTGTTGCATGATTTCGGCAAGGTCGGGGTGCGCGAGCACGTGCTGGTCAAGGCCAAGAAATTGGCCGAGCCGGTATTGGAGAACCTGCGCTACCGGGTAGCCCTGGCCAAGGAGAACCTGCATAACCAGACCCTGCGCAAGATGTTGCATGCCTACCGGCACCAGGGTGGCCTCAGCGACGAGCGTCGCGTGCAACTGGAGGCGGAATTGGCCAAGGAGTGCGAGCGCCTGGACCGTTACCTGAACAACATTCTTCAGGCCAACGAGCCGACCATGCTCAGCGAAGGCGATTTCCAGCATTTGCAGGAGATTCAGGGCGAGTTGGTCAAGGCCCCCGGCAACTGCCTGATCAGCTTGCTCAGCGAGGGCGAGTTCGGCGCCCTGGCGGTGCGCAAGGGTAGCCTGACCGCCGAGGAACGCGCCGAGATCGAACGGCATGTGGTGCATACCCAGGAGTTCCTCAGCCTGATTCCCTGGACCCCGGATCTGCAAGGTGTGCCGCACATCGCCGGTGCCCATCACGAGAAACTCGATGGCAGCGGTTACCCGAAAGGTCTGGTCGGCGATGCGATTCCCTGCGCTTCGCGGATTATGACCATCTGCGATATCTACGACGCCCTGACCGCCGCCGACCGCCCCTACAAGCCGGCGATGCCGTTGGAGCGCGCGCTGGATATCCTCAAGAGCGAAGCCGCCAGCGGCCTGCTCGACGGCGAGTTGGTGCAGTTGTTCATCGCCAGCCGTTGTTACCAGGTGAGCGGGCCGCCCGGCACGCACACCCATTCGCCGTTCAGCCACCATGTGTGCGATTACGAACCGAGCTGCGCGGCGGCCGGGCATCCGCGCGGCGTTTGAGGACCCGCTGGGCATCCCGTAGCCCGATGCAATCCGGGTAGCGATATCCGTCACGCAGACATTCCCGGATTTCATCCAGACTACAACGGCGGATTCGCCTTGCGGAGCATCGTAGGGCGGAGATGCCGGAAGCTTGTCCGCCATCTCGGCGCCCGCGCTGGACCAGGCTTCGCCATGTCCACCCTGCAAAGCGCACCCTGTAGCCCGGATGCAATCCGGGGAGCGATGTCCGCCACTCAGACATTCCCGGATTTCATCCGGGCTACAACGGCGGATTCGCCGCTCAGGGGGTCATTCCCAAGGCCTGGCGATAGCGCATATCCAGGCTTTGCGATGGGCCGCCGGCATGGGCGTCGATGTGTTGGTAGATGGGTTCGAGGCGTTGCAGGCGGTCGCCGATATTGGGGTGCACCTTGAGAAAGCCGGTCAGCGCCGAGTCGTCCTGGCGCATGGTGCCCAGGGTTTGCAGCACACCGGCGAGGCCGTAGGGGTCATAGCCGGCGCGGGTGGCGATCACCGCACCCATGGCGTCGGCTTCGTACTCGTCGCCGCGATCCAGGCCGCGGGCATAGAGGTCGCCGACGCTGCGGCTGAATTTATCCGTGAGTGCGGCTTTGCCGCTGTCGCCATCCTTGGCCGCGCCGGCTTGCACGGCCAGGGTCGCGAGGTCGGTGAGCAGGCCGGTCTGTGCCTGCTTCTGGATCGCCTTGAGGTGGTGCTGCTGGACCACGTGCGCGACTTCGTGGGCCAGCACACCGGCCAGTTCGGCTTCGCTCTGCATGCGCCCGAGCATGCCGCTGGTGATGAAGATATAACCCGCCGGCGCCGCATAAGCCGCAACCTGGGGGCTGTCGAGCACTGCGAAGCGCCAGTCCAAATTCGGTCGTTCGCTGTGCTGGGCGACCCACAGGCCGACCTGGTTGACGTAGGCCTGCAGCGCCGGGTTGTCCAATACCGAGGCTTTCTGCAGGAGGATGGAAGCGGTGTTGCGGCCGATCACCAACTCTTCGTCGGCGCTTTTCTGGCCCATATTGGTCAGATGCTGGCCGGCGCTGGCCAGCTTGCCCAGATCGACCCCTTGGACCTGGATGCCTTCCAGGCCCTGACAGGCGCTGAGGCTGATCACTGCGCCTAATAGCAGAGGGTGACGCAACAGCTTGATTCGCTTGAACATGGCGGTTACCTCAAACTTCAACCAGCGGTTGGCATTAACGGTTCGCGTAGGGCAGGGTTTTACTACGCAAGCCGCCTTGTTGGGCGAACGAGCGCGCCTGGCCGGGGCTGGCGGCGAAACCTTCGAGGGTTTGCACGTTGTCCGGGAGGTTACCCTTGGCGCTGCGCAACTCTTCGTCGCTGATGCCACGTACACCGGTGGCCACGCCGCTGGCCGGCGTTGTCTGGCCGAGGTTGAGCAGGTTGCCGAGGTCGCTGCTGCGGGCCTGGGCGCTTTTGTCGAAGCGCAGGCTGAGCAGCGGCAGCCAGCCGCGTTGGCCACTGGCGGTCTGCACCTCGTACCAGCCGCCTTGGCGTTGCAACACCAGCACTTGCGCCTGTTTGTCCAGGCGCGCCAGGGCGCTTGCGCCGTTCGCCGGTTCGGCGCGCAGTTCGGTCGCCTGCACGGTTTGCGCGGCGCGCTGCTCGGCCATGCCAGCGGCGCTGTAACAGACCGACAGCAGTATGCCGAGTGCGGTAAAGAGAACTCTGTTCATCACGTCTCCTTTGGGGTTCTGGCTCTGGGTTCGAATAGGCTGACCGCTTCCGCCCGGCCTTTAACCTGGTGTTCGCCTTGCGGGACGAAATCCAGGGGTAGGCTGCAGGCCTGCCGTGTGGCGTCGGAAACCAACAGATGGGCGCGGCCCTTGGTCAGCCCTTCGATGCGGCTGGCCAGATTTACCGTGTCGCCAATAGCAGTGTAGTCGTAACGCTGGCGGGCGCCGACCAGGCCCACCACGGCCGGCCCGGTGTGCAGGCCGATACCGATGTCGAAATCCGGACAGTCGTAATCGCGGCGGAAGGCGTCGAGGTTGTCGAGCATTTCCATGGCCGCGAGAATGGCCTGGTCGGCCTGGTTCGGGTTGTCCAGCGGCGCGCCCCAGAAGGCCATGATGGCGTCGCCGATAAACTTATCGAGTGTCGCTTGGTGCTTGAACAGCACCTCCACCTGGCTGCTGAAATAGCCTTCGAGCAGGCGCACGATTTCCGCGGCGCTGTGTTTTTCCGAGAGGGTGGTGAAGTTGCGGATATCGGAGAACAGCACCGTGAGTTGGCATTCCTTGCTGGCCAACAAGGCTTCGGGATCGTCCCGTGCGACCAGCTGGGTGACCACCACCGGGTCCATGAAGCGGCTGAACAAGCGGATGGTGTCCTGCAACTGCTGGCGTCGACGCAGGTAGAACAGGGTCAGCGCCGCGGCGAGCAGCAACCATAAGCTGATCAGCCCCGCCACCACACCGAGCAGCAGCCCCTGCAGGGCCAGGGCATAGCTGCCGGCCAGCAGGCCGAGGCTGCCGAGCAGGCAGAGGGCGAAGGCGGCGGGCAGACGTTCGCGTAGCAATAGCCCGCTCAAACCCAGCAGTAGAAGGAAGGGGGCGAGCAGTTCGGCCCAGCTGTCTGCTTGGCGCAACTGGCTGCCGTTGAGCAGGTTGTCGATCGCGGTCATCAGAATGAAGGGCGCCGGGTAGAGCGTATCCAGCGGTGTGGGCCGCAAGTCGTGCAGGCCCGAGGCGGTAGTGCCGACGACGATGATCTTGTCCTTGAACAGGTCCGTCGGCAGCGCTTCGCCTTGTCCGCGTGCGGCGCCCAGCACCGCGGCGTAGGGCAGGCGCGGGTAGGGCAGGCGGCTGGTGCTGGGCCAGTCGAGGAGCAACTGGTTCTGCTCGGGTAAGGTCGCGCCCAGGTCATGGGCGATGCGCGCCGGCAGGCTGGGCAGGCGCCACTCGCCGAATTGGCGGTACAACTGGTAATGGCGTCCGATGCCATCGGCATCCGCGCGGAAGTTGATGTTGCCCAGGCGCCAGGAGGCGCTGGGCACGGCGTTGGGTAACAGCAATATCCCGCGCTCGTTGTCCGCGCCTTTGCGCGCGGGCGGCTGCCAGGTTTCGCTGGGGTAGCTGCGCAGCAGCGGCGGCTGGCTACCCGGCGCCGGTTCTTGCACCAGGGCGGCGAGGTAGACGTTGTCGGCGTTATGCAGCACTTCGGCGAAGTAGCTGTCGGCATCCGGGTTGAATTGGTCCGGCTCGCTGAACATCGCATCGAAGGCCACGGCCCTTGGCTGCTGGGCCAGCAGGTATTGCAGCAGCTCGCCGTGCAACGAGCGTGGCCAGGGCCACTTGCCGGCTTCGCCCGCCATGGCCTGCAGGCTCAGGTCGTCGATATCGATCAACAACAGGCGCGGGTCCGGGGTCCGCTCGGCGGCGCGTTGGCGGATCAGCCAGTCCATATGGGCATTGTTCAACCCGTCGAGGGCCGGCCACAGGTGCAATAGCGGCAGCAGCAATAGGGCCGCCAGGCAAAGTGCGCGAAGACCTTGGCGAAACAGGCGCGAGGCGGGACGTGCGGGCACCGAATACTCCTCCCAGCGGCATTGGCATCGACGGCAATGCCATTGAATCTAGCAGTTAGCCAGCATGGCGCATGGGCGGCGCGGCGAGAACCTCTGCTAGCAAGCGAGGCATCTCCCGTAGCCCGAATAAGCCTATGGCGCAATCCGGGAGCGGTGGTGCGGACGACAACGTCGGTAGCGAGATCCATGCTGCCGAGCGGTATGGACCCCCAACAACATCGCATCGCGGCCGTGTTGGGTTACGCGGCGGCCGATGGTGATGTCGCCGTTTGAACCGTGATATTCGCCGCTAACCCAACGGGAGCGGGGCAGTCCGTAGGTTGGGTTAGCGGCGAGCCATCCTAGTTGCGACAACATCGCAGATGAACGCCGCGTAACCCAACAAGGGGTCTATACGGCGCCGATGCGGCACAACCTCGGTA
>CBIHQF010000078.1:0-10776 GCA_966211665.1 uncultured Pseudomonas sp.
GGGTTGCACCCGCCCGACATAGGCGCACTCACGTAGGGCGGGTGCAACCCGCCAATGGCTAAAACAAAAAATACCCCTGCGCCATCGGCAGTACCTCGGCTGGCTCGCACCAGAGCAATTGCCCGTCCGCCTTGACCTGATAATTCTGCGCATCGACTTCGATAGTCGGCAGGTAGCCGTTGTGGATCAGGTCGGTTTTCTGTACTTCACGGCAGCCTTTGACCACGCCGATCCGCTTCTTCAATCCAAGCTGTTCGGGCACGCCCGCGTCCAGTGCGGCCTGGCTGATAAAGGTCAGGCTGCTGGCATGCAGGCTGCCGCCGAAGCTGCCGAACATCGGCCGGTAGTGCACCGGTTGCGGCGTCGGGATCGAGGCATTGGCGTCGCCCATCAGGCTGGCGGCGATCACCCCGCCCTTCAAAATCAAACTAGGTTTGACCCCGAAGAACGCCGGGCGCCAGAGCACCAGATCGGCCCATTTACCGACTTCGATCGAGCCCACCTCATGGCTGATGCCGTGGGTGATCGCCGGGTTGATGGTGTACTTGGCGATATAGCGTTTGGCGCGGAAGTTGTCGTTGTCGGGCGCGTCCTCGGCGAGGGCGCCGCGCTGTTTCTTCATCTTGTCGGCGGTCTGCCAGGTGCGCGTGATCACCTCGCCGACGCGGCCCATGGCCTGGCTGTCGGAGCTGATCATCGAGAAGGCGCCGAGGTCGTGAAGGATGTCCTCGGCGGCAATGGTTTCCCGGCGGATGCGGCTTTCGGCGAAGGCCACGTCCTCGGCGATGCTCGGGTCGAGGTGGTGGCAGACCATCAGCATATCCAGGTGCTCGTCGATGGTATTGCGGGTGAACGGCCGGGTCGGGTTGGTCGAGCTGGGCAGCACATTGGGGAAACCACAGGCCTTGATGATGTCCGGCGCATGGCCGCCGCCAGCGCCTTCGGTGTGATAGGTGTGAATGGTGCGACCCTTGAAGGCGGCCAGGGTGGTCTCGACGAAGCCGGACTCGTTGAGCGTGTCGGTGTGGATCGCCACCTGCACGTCGTATTGGTCGGCCACGCTCAGGCAGTTATCGATGGCCGCCGGAGTGGTGCCCCAGTCCTCGTGCAGCTTGAGGCCGATGGCACCGGCCTTGACCTGTTCGATCAAAGGTTCCGGCAGCGAGGCATTGCCCTTGCCGGTAAAGCCCAGGTTCATCGGGAAGGCGTCGGCGGCCTGCAGCATGCGCATCATATGCCAGGGCCCCGGCGTACAAGTGGTGGCGTTGGTGCCGGTGGCGGGGCCGGTGCCACCGCCGATCATGGTGGTCACGCCGCTCATCAGCGCTTCTTCGATCTGCTGCGGGCAGATAAAGTGGATATGGCTGTCGATGCCGCCGGCGGTGAGGATCATGCCTTCGCCGGCGATCACTTCGGTGCCGGCGCCGATGGCGATGGTCACGTCCGGCTGGATATCCGGATTGCCGGCCTTGCCGATCGCGGCGATGCGCCCGTTCTTCAGCCCCACGTCCGCCTTGACCACGCCCCAGTGGTCGAGAATCAGCGCGTTGGTGATCAGCGTATCGACCACCTCCGCGGCGCACAGCTGGCTCTGGCCCATGCCGTCACGGATTACCTTGCCGCCGCCGAATTTCACTTCCTCGCCGTAGCTGGTGAAGTCCTTTTCCACTTCGATCCACAGCTCGGTATCGGCCAGGCGCAGCTTGTCGCCGACGGTGGGGCCGAACATATCGGCGTAGGCTTGTCTGCTGATCTTCATCCTCGTTCCTCGAATTCAGGCTGCAAGCTTCAAGCTGCAAGCCTCAAGTAAAAACGGAAGCCGCGCTGCCCTTGCTTGCAGCTTGAGGCTTGTAGCTTGCGGCTGCGCGCTAGAGCGCTCCCATCACCCGTCCGGCAAAACCGAACACCCGGCGCTGCCCGGCCAATTCGACCAGCTCGACTTCACGGCTCTGCCCCGGCTCGAAGCGCACGGCGGTGCCGGCCGGGATATTCAGGCGCATACCCCGCGTACTCGCCCGATCGAAGTTCAGCGCATCGTTGGTCTCGAAGAAGTGGTAGTGCGAGCCGACCTGGATCGGCCGGTCGCCGCTGTTGGCCACGGTAAGGGTCAAGGTGCGGCGGCCGGCGTTGAGCTCGATCTCGCCGTCCTGGATCTGGTATTCGCCGGGAATCATCGGGTGCTCCTCTGCTCGGGCAGGATCAGTTGCATAAAGGTCAGGTCCAGCCAGCGATCGAACTTGCGTCCGACCTGCGGCATCTGTCCGGTTATGACGAAGCCAAGGCGTTCATGCAGACGGATCGAACTGGCATTTTCCGCTTCGATTGCCGCGATCATCACATGCAGATTGGCAGCGCGAGCGCGTTCGATCAGCGCCTGCATCAGCCGTAGGCCGAGGCCCTGGCCGCGTTGGTCACGGCGTACGTAGACCGAGTGTTCGACGCTGTGCTTGTAGCCATCGTGCGGGCGCCATGGGCCGAAGGTGGCATAGCCGAGCACCTCGCCCTCGTCGAGCGCGACCAGCACCGGAAAGCCCTGGGCCTGGCGTTCGAGCAGCCAGACGCGGCGATTGGCCAAGTCCACCAGGGTGTCGTTCCAGATCGCCGTGGTGTTCAGCACCGCATCGTTATAGATGGCCAGGATGCCGGGCAGGTCCGCCTCGTTGGCGTCGACAATCGAATAATTCATGGCTCAAGCAATCGGCTGATGCACGGTCACCAGTTTGGTGCCGTCGGGGAAGGTGGCCTCGACCTGGATTTCCGGAATCATTTCCGGCACGCCTTCCATCACCTGGTCGCGGCTCAACAGCGTGGTGCCGAAATGCATCAGCTCGGCCACCGTCTGGCCGTCGCGCGCACCCTCGAGCAGGGCGGCGGAGATATAGGCCATGGCTTCCGGGTAGTTGAGTTTTACGCCGCGGGCCAGGCGCCGTTCGGCGACCAGGCCGGCGGTGAAGATCAGCAATTTGTCCTTTTCGCGGGGCGTCAGGTCCATGTTCAGGTGCTCCAGATTCTCGGGGGAACGGCCTCACGGCCGAGCAGGGCGGGGCGCAGCAGGCGCCAAAGTTCGATCAGCCAGGCGCGGGCGTGCAGCGCCTCGCTCGCCAGGCAGCGGGCCACCAGCAGGCCGGGCAGTTGAGTCAGGTCGCCGCGCACCGCGCTGGCTAGCGTACGGCAGCGTTCGAGCAGAGCGGCGTCGATTTCGCCGCTGATCAGCAATGTGGCGAACACCGGCTGGCCACAAAGGCCGATCGGCGAGTCGAGCAGGCCGTCGCCGCCTTCGATGCGCTGGCGTTCGTGCCAGAGCAACTGGCCGTCGTGGCGGATATCCAGGTGCGCCTGGAAGTGCCCGCTGTCGAAGCGTTCGCCGCTGGCTGGGCGACCGAGGGCGACCATGTCCCAATACAGCAGCTTGGCGTCGCCGAGCAGTTCGATATCGGTGTGCAGTTCGGCCTGGGCCGCCGAGTAAACGATGGTCTCCTGGGGCAGCCACTCCAGGGTTGCGCCGGCTTCGACGCGCAGCTTGAGGCTTTGGTAGGCGGGACCGGCGGCGCGGTACCACTTGGCCGCGCCGGGGCTGGTCAGTTGCGCCCAGGCGTTGGTGCCGACTGTGGCCGAGATATCCAGGCGATCGCCGCCAGCGATACCGCCCGGCGGGTGGACGATGATGTGCTGGCAGACTTGCGGGCCTTCGGTATACAGGTGTTTCTGCACCCGCAGCGGGCCTTTATGGCGGCGCAGGGTCGGGCGTGTGCAGTCGCCATCGCGGCCATAGCCCAGTTCCAGCTCGGCGTGCCAGCTGGGGGTAAATAAAGCGGTGGGGGCGGGTGCGTTCATAGGGTCTTTTCGTAGGGTGGATGACGCTTTATCCATCCACCAGCTGTTAGCGCAGTGGTGGATGAGCAGAGCGTCATCCACAGTGAGTCTCAAATTGCCACCAGGCCGCGCACACCGTCAGCTTCCATGGTCTCGCCGCGGCCCTGCTGGACGATCTCGCCGCGGCTCATCACCAGGTACTGGTCGGCCAACTCGGCGGCGAAGTCGTAGAACTGCTCGACCAGCAGGATGGCCATATCGCCGCGCTCGGCGAGTTTCTTGATCACCGCGCCAATCTCCTTGATCACCGACGGCTGGATGCCTTCGGTGGGCTCGTCGAGAATCAACAGACGTGGCTGGCTGGCCAGGGCTCTACCTATCGCAAGCTGTTGCTGCTGACCGCCGGACAGGTCGCCGCCGCGGCGTTGTTTCATCTCGCGCAGCACCGGGAACAGCTCGTAGATAAATTCCGGCACCACCTTGGCCTGGCCGCCGGGGAAACGCGACAACCCCATTAATAGATTTTCCTCGACGGTCAGGCGGCCGAAGATTTCCCGGCCTTGCGGCACATAGGCGATGCCTGCATGCACGCGCTGGTGCGGCTTGAACGCGGTGATCGGCTTGCCTTCCCAGTTCACCGCGCCCTCCTTGGCCGGCAACAGGCCCATCAGGCATTTCAGCAGCGTGGTCTTGCCCACGCCGTTGCGCCCGAGCAGGCAGGTGACTTCGCCGACCTTGGCCTCGAACGACAGGCCGCGGAGGATATGGCTGCCGCCGTAATACTGGTGGAGTTGTTGGACTTGCAGCATGTCGATGTCCTTTATTCGTTTTGTGGGAGGGGGCCGGGCGGCGAACCGATCAGCCGCGACGCTTTTGATCTTTAAAAACTCGCGGCTAAAGCCCCTCCCACAGGGTATGCACTAACGGCCCAGATAAACCTCGATCACCCGCTCGTCCGCCTGCACCTGTTCCAGCGAGCCTTCGGCCAGGACGCGGCCCTGGTGCAGCACGGTGACGTGGTCGGCGATCGAGCCGACGAAGCCCATATCGTGTTCGACCACCATCAGCGAATGCTGGCCGGCCAGGGATTTGAACAGCTCGGCGGTGAATTCGGTTTCCGCATCGGTCATGCCCGCCACCGGCTCGTCGAGCAGCAGCAGTTGCGGGTCCTGCATCAGCAGCATGCCGATCTCCAGGAACTGCTTCTGCCCGTGGGACAGCAAGCCGGCCGGGCGCTGGCGCGAAGCATCGAGCTTGATGGTATCGAGCACCTCATCGATACGGTCGTGCTGCTCGCCGCTGAGCTTGGCGCGCAGGCTGGCCCATACCGATTTGTCGGTTTTCTGCGCCAGTTCGAGGTTTTCGAACACGCTAAGCGCCTCGAACACCGTGGGCTTCTGGAACTTGCGACCGATGCCGGCCTGGGCGATCTCGACTTCGCTCATCCGGGTCAGGTCGAGGGTGTCGCCGAAATAGGCGACGCCGTTGTCCGGGCGGGTTTTGCCGGTGATCACGTCCATCATGGTGGTTTTGCCGGCACCGTTGGGGCCGATGATGCAGCGCAGCTCACCGACGCCGATATACAGGGTCAGGTCGGTCAGCGCTTTGAAACCATCGAAGCTGACGTTGATTTCTTCCAGGGTCAGGATGGTGCCGTGACGTACATTGAGGCCCTTGCCGGCGGCGCTGCTCGCGCCTATGGCGTCGCGGCCGCTGCCGGTGGGGTCGAGCAGGGCCTCGGGAATCGGTGCGGCTCTCATTGTTTGTCTCCCTTTTTCAGCAGGCCGATCACGCCCCGGGGCAGAAACAGCGTGACCACGATAAACAGCAGGCCCAGGGCGAACAGCCAGTATTCGGGGAAGGCCACGGTGAACCAGCTCTTCATGCCGTTGACCAGGCCGGCGCCGAGCAACGGGCCGATCAGGGTGCCGCGTCCGCCGAGGGCGACCCAGACGGCGGCTTCGATGGAATTGGTCGGCGACATTTCGCTGGGGTTGATGATGCCGACCTGCGGAACATAGAGCGCGCCGGCCAGACCGCAAAGGACAGCCGACAATACCCAGATAAACAGCTTGTAGCCGCGCGGGTCGTAACCGCAGAACATCAGGCGGTTCTCGGCATCGCGTAGCGCGGTGAGCACCCGGCCGACCTTGCTGCGCGCCAGCCGCCAACCCAGATACAGGCTGCCCATCAACAGCGTTACGGTGGCGAGGAACAGCACCGCGCGGGTGTGCGCCGCGGTAATGTCGAAACCGAGGATGGTACGGAAGTTGGTAAAGCCGTTATTGCCGCCGAAGCCGGTTTCGTTGCGGAAGAACAGCAGCATGCCGGCGAAGGTCAGGGCCTGGGTCATGATCGAGAAATACACGCCCTTGATCCGCGAACGGAAGGCGAAAAAGCCGAACACCAGGGCCAGCAAGCCGGGCGCCAGCACCACCAGGCACATGGCCCAAAGAAAACTCGAGGTGCCGTACCAGTACCAGGGCAATTCGTTCCAGGCGAGAAAACTCATAAAGGCCGGCAGGCCATCGCCCGCTGCCTCGCGCGACAGGTACATGCCCATGGCGTAGCCGCCCAAGGCGAAGAACAGGCCGTGACCGAGCGACAGCAGGCCGGCGTAACCCCAGACCAGATCCAGCGCCAGCGCGACTATGGCGTAGCAGAGAATCTTGCCGACCAGGGTCAGGGTGTAGGCCGAGATATGCAGGGCATTGTCCGCCGGCAGCAGGTGCAGCAGCGGCAGGGCGACCAGCACGGCGAGGGTTACGCCGAGCGCTATGGCAGTGACTTTTGGGCCGGCTTTCTGCGCGGCCGTGATGGCGAGTGGCTGGTTCATGCGCGGCCGTCCTGTTGATGGGCGATGGCTGGTCCGTAGGGCGGGTGAAACCCGCCGAACAGGCAGAGCGACGACTCCGTATTGGCGGGTTTCACCCGCCCTACGACTGCTCCAGGACCAGTCAAAGATCGGCAGAGGGTGAGATATCGGTCGATATTCATCAGTCGATCACCCGTCCTTTCAAAGCGAACAGACCTTGTGGGCGTTTCTGAATAAACAGAATGATCAGCGCGAGGATGAGGATCTTGCCCAGTACGGCGCCGATCTGCGGTTCGAGAATCTTGTTGGCGATGCCGAGGCCGAAGGCCGCCATCACGCTGCCGGCCAATTGGCCGACGCCGCCGAGCACCACCACCAGGAAGGAATCGATGATATAGCTCTGGCCGAGGTCCGGGCCGACGTTGCCGATCTGGCTCAGGGCCACGCCGCCAAGGCCGGCGATACCCGAGCCGAGGCCGAAGGCGAGCATGTCCACACGGCCGGTCGGTACGCCGCAGCAGGCGGCCATATTGCGGTTCTGCGTCACGGCGCGCACGTTAAGGCCCAGGCGGGTCTTGTTCAGCAGCAGCCAGGTCAGCACGACGACGAACAGCGCGAAGCCGATGATCACGATGCGGTTGTACGGTAGCACCAGGTTCGGCAGCACCTGGATGCCTCCGGATAGCCAATAGGGGTTGGCCACTTCGACGTTCTGCGCGCCGAATACCACCCGTACCAGTTGAATCAGGATCAGGCTGATGCCCCAGGTCGCCAGCAGGGTTTCCAGCGGGCGGCCATACAGGTGGCGGATCACCGTGCGCTCCAGGGCCATGCCGATGGCGGCGGTGACGAAGAACGCCACCGGCAGCGCCACCAGTGGGTACAACGCCAGGGCCTCGGGGGCCAGGCGTTGGAACATCAACTGCACCATATAGGTGGAATAGGCGCCGAGCATCAGCATCTCGCCGTGAGCCATATTGATCACCCCGAGCAGGCCGAAGGTGATGGCCAGGCCGAGAGCGGCCAACAGCAGGATCGAGCCCAGCGACAGGCCGCTGAAGGCCTGGCCGAGCAGTTCGCCAATCAACAGTTTGCGTTTGACCTGGGCCAGGCTGGTTTCGGCGGCGGTGCGCACCGCTTCGTCCTGTTCCACGGCCGGGTCGAGCAAGGCTTCGAGGCGGGTGCGTGCCAATGGCTCGCCGGTTTCGCCGAGCAGGCGCACGGCGGCCAGGCGCACGGCCGGGTCGCGGTCGACCAGTTGCAGGTTGGCAAGGGCCAGGCTCAGGGCGTCGCGTACCTGCTCGTGGTCTTCGCTGGCGACCCGGGCGTTGAGCAGCGCGAGCTGCGCCGGCTTGGCGCTTTTCTGCAAGTGTTGGGCGGCGGCCAGACGAACGGCGGGGTCCTCGGCAAGCAATTGGTGGCTGGCCAGGGTGCTGGCGATCAGGCCGCGCAGGCGGTTGTTCAGGCGGATTTTCTTCGGCGTGCCGACGGGCTCGGCATCGCCTTCGACGGCCTGGTAGCTGCCGTCGTTTTCGATAAAGGGCGTCTTGTCGCTATCGGCGGCGACGCGACCTTGTTGCAAGGCTTCGAGCAAAGGCAGGCGCGCGGCATCGGGCGCGGCGGCCCAGCTTTCCAGCAGTTTGGCCTGCTTGGACGAGCCGGCCGCGGCGAAGTCGGCGGCATCGCCGGCATGGCTGGCGAGCGGCAACAGCAGGCTCAGAAATAGGAAAAAGCGGTACACGGCAGTGGGCATAAGAGTGTCCTGGAAGATGGACACTGTAGGAGCCGGCTTGCTGGCGATCGAGGCGATGCGGTTACCCTGGTAAACCGCAATCGCGAGCAAGCTCGCTCCTACAGGGGGATTGGGGCCAGGCCCCGCCGGATCAGTTCGACTTCACCGCATAATCCGGCTTCTTGTCGTTGCCTTCGATATACGGGCTCCACGGCTGGGCGCGGATCGGGCTGCTGGTTTCCCAGACCACGGAGAACTGACCGTCATCCTGGATTTCGCCGATCATCACCGGCTTGTGCAGGTGGTGGTTGGTCTTGTCCATGGTCAGGGTGTAGCCGCTCGGCGCGGCGAAGGTTTGCCCTGCGAGCGCGTCGCGCACCTTATTGACATCGGTGGTGCCGGCTTTCTCGACCGCCTGGGCCCATATGTTGATACCGACGTAGGTGGCTTCCATCGGGTCGTTGGTCACAGCCTTATCCGCGCCCGGCAGGTTCTTCGCCTTGGCGTAGGCCTTCCACTTGTCGACGAACGCGGTATTGACCGGGTTTTCCACCGACTGGAAGTAGTTCCAGGCGGCCAGGTGGCCGACCAGCGGCTTGGTGTCGATGCCGCGCAGTTCTTCCTCGCCGACCGAGAAGGCCACGACCGGCACGTCGGTGGCTTCCAGGCCCTGGTTGGCCAGTTCCTTGTAGAAGGGCACGTTGGAGTCGCCGTTGACCGTGGAGATCACCGCGGTCTTGCCGCCTGCGGAGAACTTCTTGATGTTGGCGACTATGGTTTGATAGTCGCTATGGCCGAAGGGGGTATAGACCTCTTCGATGTCCTTCTCGGCGACGCCCTTGGAGATCAGGAAGGCGCGCAGGATCTTGTTGGTGGTGCGCGGGTAGACGTAGTCGGTGCCGAGCAGGAAGAAGCGCTTGGCGGCGCCGCCGTCTTCGCTCATCAGGTACTCGACCGCGGGAATCGCCTGCTGGTTAGGCGCGGCGCCGGTGTAGAAGACGTTCGGCGACAGCTCTTCGCCTTCGTACTGCACCGGGTAGAACAGCAGGCCGTTGAGCTCTTCGTAAACCGGCAATACCGACTTACGCGAAACCGAGGTCCAGCAGCCGAAGGTCACCGCGACCTTGTCCTGGGTCAGCAGCTGACGCCCCTTCTCGGCGAACAGCGGCCAGTTGGAAGCGGGGTCGACCACGACCGGTTCGAGTTGCTTGCCGAGTACGCCGCCCTTGGCATTGATCTCGTCGATGGTCATCAGCGCCATGTCTTTCAGCGATGTTTCCGAGATGGCCATGGTGCCGGACAGCGAGTGAAGGATGCCGACCTTGATGGTTTCGGCGGCCTGCACGGTGAAGGGGAACAAACCGCTTAACAGCAGGGCGCTGGCGGCGATAGTCGATTTCAGCAGGGGACGGCGTTTCATTGTTATGGCTCCGTGCGCAACTGTTGGGTGGGACCTAAGGGTCGTCAGTCCAATGGCAGCATCCGTGCCAAACATCATAAGATTTTGTTTTAAATAGGGTTTTCTGTATTTACAGGGAAGCTTTTGGACGTTTCATGCGCTGCTTTGGTGCGGCCGATTCACTCCAGCGCATCGCCGCACCAATTTAGAGCCTGAGATGGCCTTTTACAGCCCGAGATAATTTTTCACCCCGGTGAAGATGATCTGCGCGGCCAGTGCGCAGACGAACAGCCCCATCAGGCGGCTGACGATCTGCAGGCCTTGATCGCCGAGCAGGCGTTCGAACTGGTTGGACATATAGAGCACCGCGCCGACGGTGAGGCTGGCCAGGGCGATGGCCAGTGCCGCCACGGCCTTGTCGCCCCAGTCGGGCTGGCTGGCGCCCATCAGCAGCAACGCACCTATGGTGCCGGGGCCGACGGTGAGCGGAATGGTCAGCGGCACTATGGTCACGTCCTGCTGTACGTTGTCGCTCTGCACCGCCGGTTTGCCCTGGGCCATGCCCAGGGCGGAGATGAACAGCACGCTACCGGCGCCGATGCGGAAGGCGTCGATGGTGATGCCGAACAGGGTGAAAATATGCTTGCCGAACAGGTACAGCAGCAGGCTCGCGACCAGTACCCCGGCCGCCACTTTCCAGGCCAGACGCTTGCGCTCCTTGACCGTGTAGCCGCGGCTCAGGCCGATAAAACACGACAACACGAAGAACGGGCTGTAGAGCACCAGCAATTTCAAATACAGACTGAACAGCGCGGACGCCATGGGCAAAACTCGTTTCTGGGCGGATGGGGCCGATCCGGCCGGCTCGTTCGGCGGGCAGGCCGGTCAGGTCGAATCAGGTTGGTAAATCAGAGCGGCAATGCGCCGGATTTGGGCGCGGCTTGACGTTCGGCGATCCAATGTTCGATCAACTCGCGCAGGGGCGAGAGTGCCACCGGCGGGGGCCGCGGGCCGGCG
>CBIHQF010000079.1:0-10596 GCA_966211665.1 uncultured Pseudomonas sp.
CATCCATGTCGCTCAACCCCTTACGCGGCGATTCCACTCGGCCTCCTGAAGGGGATTTTGGCGTCGTCTGTGCGATCGCTGCTCTCAAAAGCAAAAAAACCAGACGAAGACGAGTTCGATCTAATCACCCTGAATCTTGCTCAACAAACTACGCGCCAGCTGCACCGCTTCGCTGCGGTGGGTGATGTTGAGTTTCTGGTAGAGGCTGCGGATATGGGTCTTGATCGTGGTCGGGGCGACGTTGAGGTGCTCGGCGATCTGCTCGTTGGACTGGCCGGCGTGGATCAGGCTGAGCACCTGCCATTCACGCCGGGTCAGCGGCGAGTGGCGCAGCAGTTCGGGCACGTCGGGGCGGTTGATGATGTCCTGGATCACCGCCTCGTCGAGGGTGATGCGGATCGCCCGGCTGAAATCGCGCTGCTGCTGGGCCAGCTGGATCACCCGGTCGGCGCGCTGGGCTTCCATCTCGCCGAGGCGGCGTTCGTGCTGCAGGGATTTGAGCATGACGATGATCAGCTTGCCGATGCGCAGGAAGCTGCCGATGGCGCCGGTGTTGCTGGCCAGGGTCAGGGCCTGGTGCAGATGGTCGAGGGCCAGTTGGCGTTCTTCGCGCAGCCAGTGCAACTGGGCCTGGAGGATATGGTTGCGGTTGGCGTCCATCACCAGGCCATGGTGCTCGGCGTCGATCTGCAACTGGCGGATGATCGGCAGGGCCTTTTCCGGCTGGTTCAGCGACAGGTGCGCGCGCACATGGTTGCGCCCGTTGTACTGGGCGAAGTGGTTGGCCCCCGGCTTTAGCGGCGGCGCAGTGCCCAGCCATTGCTGGATGGCTTCCTTGTCCTGGGTCGAATCCCAATAGCCGAGCATCACCGCATGGGCGTTGGTCAGCCAGTCGATATGGTAATTGTCGTCGGCCAGCATGCTCTGGATCTTGCCGATATAGTCGGCGCACACGCTCTGCTGGCCGCGGGCATGGGCGATGCTGGCGAGCAGCGCATAGCATTGCAGCAGCCAGCGGTCGCCGACCTCGTCGAGAATCTGGATGCCCTGCAGCGCGCATTGTTCGGCGGCGTCGAGGTGGTGCCATTCCCACAACACCTGGCCGCGCACGCGGTAGACGAACTCCATGATCGGCGTGGCTTGCAGGCGCTCCTGCTCGACGTAATGGATGGCCTTTTCCTGCAACGAGTAAGCCTTTTGCAGATGGCCCTGGGCGATGGCGATTTCCGAGAGTTGCCCCAGGCTCCAGACCACCAGGTGCGAGGCATGGATCTCGCGGGCGCGGCCCTCGGCTTCCTCGTATTGCTGCTGCGCCTGCACCAGCAAGCCCTGGACGAAGTGCGCCTCGGCCAGACCGGACAGCGCCGCGACGCGCGAGGTACGCATGATCAGCGGCTCGCAGGCCAGCGCCTCATGGGCCAGGGCGATGGCGGTCTGCTCGTCGCCGCGGTTCATCGCCACCTGGGCGCGCACCGCATTGAACTCGCCGACGATGCGTGCCCATTCCTGCGCGGAACAACGCTCCTGCAAGGCCCGCTCGCCGGCGCTGAACCAGGTCTCGACCTGGTCGAACTGATAGGAGTTCTGCGACACCCAGGCCTGCAGCAGGGTGAACAGCGGCGAGTTGGCGATGCTGCTCACCGGCAGGGTTTCCAGACACTGCTGCAACAGGCTGAGGCGGCCCTGGCGGTAGAACTGCCGGCCGTGACGCTCGAGCACTTCGCCGACCCGCTCCGGGTTGCGCGCCAGCACCGCATGGCGTGCGGCCTCCTCAGGCATGTTCTCGGCGAACAGTGCTTCCGAAGCGCGCAGGTGCAGTTCGGCCACCCGCTGTGGCTGGTGGGTGCGAAGTTCGCCCTGGAGAAACACGGCAAACAACGGGTGGTAGCCGTACCACTGGCGCAGGCTGTCCAGCGGCTGGAGGAACAGACCGCCGCGCTCGATCTGTTCGAGCATGTCGCGGGCGTTGCAGCCCTGGGTCAGGTGATCGGCCAGGGGCGCGTTGAAGCGCTCCAGCAGGCAGGTGGAGTGCAGGAATTCCAGGGTCGCCGGGCTCAATTCGCTGACCACCTGCTCGCGCAGGTAATCGCGGATATAGGGGTGGCCGAGTTGCAGGCTCTCCAGAAACAGATCCATGCCACGGCTGGTCTGCACTTCCTGCAGCACCAGTTGCAAGGCGCTCGGCCAACCGCCGATGCGCCGGTTGAGGCGTTCGATCTGCTCGCGGTTGATCGCCGCCGGCAGGTTCAGCGCCAGCAGCGCCTGCACCTCGTCGGTTTCGAACGCCAGTTGCTCGGCATCGAGGATCAGCAGTTGATGCTTGACCCGCAGCTCGGCGACGCCCAGCTCCGGCAGGCCGCGGCTGCACACCAGCAGGGTCATCCAGCTCGGCATATTGCGCAGGAAAAAGCGCAGCGCGGCTATCGCCTCGCGGTTGTCCAGCAGCTCGAACTCATCGAGCACCAGCAGCAGCGGCGCATGCTCGGCCGGCAGTTCGGCGAGCAGATGGGTCAGCAGGGTTTCGAAACTCTCGCCGCCCTGCTCGGCCAGCAACAGGCTCAGCGGGCAGCCGTGTTCCAGCTGGCGGTCGAGCGCGTGCAGCAGGTAGCGGCCGAGCTGGCGCGCCTGGTTATCGCTGGCATGCAGTTGCAGCCAGGCGACCTGGCCGGTAAAGGCCTTGGCCCATTGGCAGGCCAGGGTGGTTTTGCCGAAGCCGCTCGGCGCTTGCAGCAGCACCAGGCGCACTTCGCGCAGGCGCGGCAACCATTCGTCCAGACGCGGGCGGGCGAGCAATCCGGCCGGCAGGGTCGGCATATTCAGTTTCGCGGGAATCAGCGGCAAAGCAGCTGGCATGGCAGCATTCATGATCGTTTCCCGTTTCTTATTGGTTATTCGGGTAAGCGCTGAATATTACGCAAATCGCGGGCAAAGGCCCGCGCTGCGTATCACATGACGTGGCCAAACACGGGGCGTCGTGCGCACCGGCATAGGCACAAATTTCTGGTGCGCATGGCGCACCCTACCCAACTGCTAGCCTTTCACCCCGCCCGCGGTCAAACCGCCAACTATCCACTTCTGGCAATAGAGGAACACCGCGGTGATCGGCAGGCCGGAGAGCACCGCGGCGGCGGCGAAGTCGCCCCACAGATAATTCTGGTCGTACAGGTATTGCTGGGCGCCGACCGACAGGGTCAGCTTGTCGACGTCCATCAGCAGCACCGAGGCGATCGGGTATTCGGTGATGCTGGTGATAAAGGCGAGGATAAATACCACCGCCAGAATCGGTACGCTCATCGGCAGGAGGATATGCACGAACGCCTGCCAGGTGGTGGCGCCGTCGACGATGGCGGCCTCTTCGAGCGAGGCGTCGATGCTCTCGAAGTAGCCCTTGATCGTCCAGATATGCAGGGCCATGCCGCCCAGAGAGGCGATGATCACCGCGCCATGGGTGTTCACCCCGAGCCAGCTGACATGCTCGCCGAGCTGATCGAACAACGCATAGATCGCCACCAGGGTCAGCACCGGCGGGAACATCTGGAAGATCAGCATGCCCTTGAGCAGCGGCGCCTTGCCGCGAAAACGCAGGCGGGCGAAGGCGTAGGCGCTGGTGGTCGACAGCAGCAGGATCAGCAGCGAGCTGATCACCGCGATCTTGATCGAGTTCCACAACCAGGTCAGCACCGGGAACGGCGGTTGTACCAGCGTGCCGTCGGCCTGGGTGTAGGGAATGCCCAGGGCCAGCGACCAGTGCTCCAGGGTCGGGTTATCGGGGAACAGGCTGCCGGTGGCGAAGTTGCCTTCGCGAAAGGAGATCGACACCACCATCAGCAGCGGAAAGACGATCAGCGCGATAAAGCCGAGCAGGCCGAGATGGGTCGCCCAGACCCGGTATTTGACGGAATTTCGATGAACCATGGCCATATGCGGTTCCTCAGACCTTCACTTTCGAGAGTTTCAGGTTCAGCCAGGCCATGGCGCCGACGACGATGAATATCAGCGTGGCGATAGCGGCGGCCAGGGCGAAGTTCTGCCCGGAATCCTGGAAGGCGATGCGGTAGGTGTAGCTGACCAGTAGGTCGGTGGTGCCGGCCGGCGTGGTGGTGCCGAGAATGTCCGGGCCACCGCGGGTCAGCAGGGTGATCAGCACGAAGTTATTGAAGTTGAAGGCGAAGCTGGCGATAAGCAAGGGCGCCAGCGGCTTGATCAATAACGGCAGGGTGATCTTCAGCAGGTTGTCCAAAGGCGTCGCGCCGTCGATCGCCGAAGCTTCGTAGAGGTCGCGCGGAATCGCCTGCAACAGGCCCATGCACAGCAGCAATATGTAGGGGTAACCGAGCCAGGTGTTAACGATCAGGATCATCGCGCGCGCCAGGGTCGGGTCGCTGAACCAGTCCGGGCGCACACCGAACAACGAATCGAGCAGCAGATTCAGCTCGCCGAAATTCTGGTTGAACAGCCCCTTGAACACCAGGATGGAAATGAATCCCGGCACCGCGTAGGGCAGGATCAGCATCATCCGGTAGAACGCCTTGCCGCCGACCAGCTCCCACTGCAGCACGCTGGCCAGGGTCAGGCCGACGGCCAGGGTGAAGACCACAGTGAGGGCGGCGAAGCATAGGGTCCAGATGAATATCTGGATAAAGGGCCCGCGGATTTTCGGGTCGGTCAGCACCTTGGCGAAGTTGCTCCAGCCGGCGTACACGGTAAAACCGGGGGCGACCCGCTGGCCTGCGGCGTCGACATAGAAGCCGCTGTCGTGGTCGGCGGTCAGGCGCTCGCCGGTCTTGGTGTTGAGCAGCGCGCCGTCGTCCTGCAGGCGGTACAGCGGCTTGACCGCCGCCACCTCACGCAGGCCATAGAGGCGCAACAACTCGCCCGCACCGCCGCGTAGCACCCATTGCTCCAGCTCGGCGCGGCGCTGAATCACCTCGCGCAGCGCCAGCGCTTCGCCTATCTCGCCGGCGGCGGCTTGCGGGGTCAGGCTCAGCGGCTCGGCATCACGCGGGTCGCCGGATAGCGGCGCGGAAACGAACACACCCTGCTCGCCCTTATCGACGCGTAAGCGCAATTCGCCTTGGGCGTCCTGGTGCAAGCTGAAGGCATAGCGCTCACCGGCCACATGGGTCTGGCGCAGGTGGTAACGCTGCACCTGCTCGAAGCTGAGCAGGTTGTCACCGCTGTAGTTGGTGAAGCCGATGCCCACCGTGTACAGCAGCGGAAAAATCACGAACACCAGCATGCCGGCCACCGCTGGGAAGATGTAGCGGTGGGCATAGGCGCGTTGGTTGATGAAGATGAAACTGGCGAGCCCGCAGACCACCAGCCCGAGCAGGGCGAACACCGTTTGCCCCTGGGCATAGAGTGCGATCACCAGGTACAACGCGAGCCCGTTGCAAAGCAGCCAGACCGCCCAACGCAGGACAACGGCAAACGACACGGCGCTCAGGGTTTTCGACATGGCGGGGTTGGATAGCTCGATGGGCAGGTTGACGGCGGACATCGGAATCATAGCCTCATGGCGCGCAACCGGCGGCGATCGACCCTGCAATTCGCGCAGCGAAGCCGCCCTCGCCCCTGGCTTCCAGCGGGGGCGAATGGACGTGAGCGGCTACGGCGCGAAGGCTTGCAGGTTGGGGATGCCGCTCTCGGCATCCCGTTCGTCTCACCGGTTGCGGGGGTTACTGGACGATACGCTTGGCGGCGTCATCGAGGGCCGTATCCACGGGCTGACGGCCCGAGGTGATGTTGGTCAAGGCCGGCTCCATGGCGGACCAGAACATGCCCATTTCCGGCACGTTCGGCATCGGCCGGCCCTGCTGGGCGCTGTCGAAGGTCGCCTTGATCAGCGGGTCCTTGCCCAGCTCGTCCATTTTGGCCTTGTTCGCCACCGCGCCGAGCGGCACGTCGGCATTGACCGTCTTCAGGCCTTCGATCTGCAGCAGGTAGTTCTCGAGGAACTCCACCGCCAACGCCTGATTCGGGCTGGCCGCATTGAGGGTCGCCGCCATCACCCCGGAGAACGGCTTGCTGCTGGCCTCTCCAACCGCCGGAATCGGCGCCACGCCGAAGTCGATGCCGCTCTTGCGCGCATTCGCCCAGGCCCAGGGGCCGCTGATGAACATCGCCGACTCGCCCTTGTTGAACGCCGCCTCGGCAACGCTGTAATCCGCGCCCTTGGGCATCACGCCCTCGTCGATCAGGCGCTTCAATAGCGCTGCGCCCTGCTTGGCGCCAGCGGTATTCACCCCGGTGCTGTTCACGTCGTAGCCGGAACCGCCGTTGCCGAAGGCATAACCGCCGTTGGCGGCCAGCAGCGGCCAGCTGAAATACGGTGTGTTGTAGGCCCAGAGAATCGCGCGCTTGCCGTCTTTGGCCAGTTCCTGATGCAGGGCGATAACCTCGTCGAAGTTCGCCGGCGGGGTTTTCACCAGGGCCTTGTTGTAGATCAGCGCGGGCGCTTCGATCGCCATGGGATAGCCCCACAGCTTGCCCTGGTAGCCGACCGCGTCCCATGCCAGGTCGACGATCTCGGCCTTGCTCTTGGCACTGGGGTTGATCGGCGCGATCAGGCCGCTCTTGGCCCACTCGCCGAAGCGGTCGTGGGCCCAGATAAAGATGTCCGGGCCGTTGCCGGTGGCGGCGGCCTGCTGGAACTTGTCGGTGATGCTGTCGGGGTGGGCGACTTCGACCGGGATGCCGGTATCGGCGGTGAATTTCTCGCCGACCTTGGCCAGCCCTTTATAGCCCTTGTCGCCATTGATCCAGATGACCAGCTTGCCTTCTTCGATGGCAGCCAGGGCCGAATGCGGCAGGCTCAGGGTGGCGGACAGGCCGATAACGGCTGCTGCAAACAGCTTTTTGTTCATGGGTGTTCCCTCGTGGCTTGTTATTTTTAATCCACAACATTTATGTCTGCCTGCCGCAGGGCGGTTGCGCAGTGACCCCATAGTCGGCCAGCGGATAGCCCGGCACATCCTCCCCACGAGGAGGATCGGGGGGCGTAGAAGCGGGGCGTAGTCTGCCAGCCGACGTCCCGGCGAACCCAGCTTTTTCGCCGCGTCTCAGCCTGCACAAGCACGACGGATCGCGGCTAAATGATCGGCAAACCCTGCTGCGCGGAGTTCCGCATGCCCATGTTCAGTCTATTTGGTCGGCGCCTGTTGGCGCTTTGCGTCAGCCTGCATTTCTCCCTCGTCCTGGCTGAGCCGAACCTCGAGGCCCGACTCGATGGCCAGCCGCTGACGCTGGATTGGCAACGACTGGATAGCCAAGCCGCAGACGGGCAACGTTTCGCCGCCGAACTGCAGCTGTCACCCGGCGATCTGCAGTTCGGCGAGCGCGATGGCGCCGGCGAAACCCTGAAAACCTTCCAGCGCTTCGAGCTCAACGCCGACAGCCGTTATCGCTTCGCAGTGACCGAAGCCGGACGCTATCGCCTGCTGGTACAGACCGGCGAGGATGCGCACCTGCGTCTGTTGCCGGTACGCAGCGAGGTCGCCCAGAAGCAAAGCGCCTGCTCGGCCTGGCAAGGCGAAGCGCTGAGCGTCGATGTCGCCAGCGTATTCGCCGACGGCCAGCGTTTGCGCGATGCCTATAGCGGGCAAAGTGCGTTGGTCGAGAACGGCCGCATCAGTCTGACGCCCGCACCCGCAAGCGGCGGTTTGTTATTGCTCGAAGCCGCCGATACGCCAGCCAGCGCCGACCACGATTGGCGCAACGCCAGCGTGTATTTCGCCATCGTCGACCGCTTCGCCAATGGCGATCCGGGCAACGACCGCAGCTACGGCCGCGCCCCCGATGGCGAGCAGGAGATCGGCACCTTTCATGGCGGCGACCTCAAGGGCCTGACCGGCAAACTCGATTACCTCGCCGAGCTGGGCATCAGCGCACTGTGGATCAGCGCGCCCTACGAGCAGATTCACGGCTGGGTCGGCGGCGGCGACAAGGGCGACTTCCGCCATTACGCCTACCACGGTTACTACGCCCTGGATTACACCCAGCTCGACGCCAATATGGGCAGCGAGGACCAGCTGCGCGAGCTGATCCGCCAGGCCCACGCTCGCGGCATCCGCGTGCTGTTCGATGTGGTGCTTAACCACCCCGGCTACTCGACCCTGGCCGATATGCAGGAATTCGGCTTCGGCGGCCTGCGCGACGGCATGGCTCAGTACCTGCCCGCCCAGTGGACGCAATGGCAGCCGGAAAGCTTCGAAAGCCTGCACGCTTACCACAACCTGCTCGACTACCAGCACCCGGACTGGGCCAACTGGTGGGGCAAGGACTGGGTACGCGCCGGCATCGCCGATTACCCACCGCCGCCCAGCGTATTGGTCGATCCGCACAAGGGCTCGCTGGCGTTTCTGCCGGATTTCCGTACGGAAAGCGAAATGCCGGTCGCCCTGCCCGCCTTTTTCCAGCACAAACGAGCGACCCGCGCCGTGGCGCGTGACGGCTACCGGGTACGCGACTACCTGAATGAATGGCTGAGCGGCTGGGTGCGCGAGTTCGGTGTCGATGGTTTTCGCGCCGATACCGTCAAGCATGTCGAGCCGGCGGCCTGGGCCGAACTGCGCGCGGCGGCCGACCAAACGCGGGCCGACTGGGCCAAGGCCAACCCGGACGACCCCATGGCCGGCGAGCCGTTCTGGATGGTCGGCGAGGTATTCGGCCACGGCCCGGAAACCAGCGAGTACCAGAACAACGGCTTCGACGCCCTGATCAACTTCGCCTTCCAGCAGCAGACCGCGGCCAAGGCCAGCGACTGCCTGCGCCAGGCCGAGGGCAGTTATAAGCACTACGCAGAGCTGCTGGCGAAAAACCCTGGGCATAACTTTATGAGTTATGCCTCGTCCCACGACACCGCGTTGTTTTTCGCCGAACAGAAAAACGATCTGGCGCGCCAGCAGGGCCTGGCCAACGCCCTGCTGCTCAGCCCCGGCGCGGTGCAGATCTACTACGGCGACGAAAGCGCACGGCCGCTCGGGCCGAACGGGTCCGATCCCTTCCAGGGCACCCGCTCGGACATGAATTGGAGCGACCACGACAAACCGCAGATCGCCGCGCTGCTCGCCCATTGGCGCCGCCTCGGCCAGTTCCGCGCACGCCATCCGGCGATCGGCGCCGGCAGCCATCGGCAGCTGTCCGAGCAGCCCTATGCCTTCGTCCGCGAAGCCGCTGGCGACAAGGTGATCATCGTGCAGGGCCGTTGAGATACGCCATCGCTGCATGCCTGTAGGAGGCGCGACCTCGCGGCGAATACAGGCCGAAGGGCTGTCCGCTCATCGTTTGACGACTACAGCGAAAAGCTCGCCCCGAGGTCGGGCCTCCTACAGGCCTCAGGCAATTCGCAACCATTTACCCAGGAGCAGCAAGCCATGACCCAGGAACAACGCAGGCAAAGCCAACTGGCCTTTGTCGCCAGCGGCGCCGAGCTGGAAATCGGCAACCCGGCAGATTGCCCGCTGCCGCTCGAGCAACTGGCCGCCACCCAGGGCGACGAGACCTATTTGCGCGAGCGTTTTGCCGGCGGCCTGACCGCCCATGTTTATCGGATCAGGGCGGGCGGCCGCGACTGGACGCTCAAGCGCGCCCGCGAACGCTGCCTGGTGCAGAACCCCGACGGCCAGACCAGCTTTCTCAACGAGATCCAGCGCCGCGCCGACCTGCGTTTACTGAAACAGGATGCACAACTCGGCAAACGCCTCGGCGGCATAGTCGATACCCAGTACGCCAGTTTGCGCCACGGCGTGCTGCTATCGCCCTGGATCGCCGGCGAGGCCATCGGCCAATGGCACGAACGGCAACTGCTGGAGCTGTTCGATATTCTAGGCGCGCTATTGCTCGGCGGCCTGTTCGAGTGGGACCTGTGCCCCGGCAACACCCTCGACGACGGCCGGGTCCGCCTGTTCGACTTCGGCTATATGTACCGCTTCGACCCGCTGCGCCAGTTCAACAGCAACGGCACGGCCACACCGCAGTTCCACGCCGCCGAACGCTTCGAAACCCGGCAATACTTCGGCCACTTGCTGGGCCTGGAGCGGCGCAGCGACAGCGAGGCCCTGCGCGCACTGCGCCTGGAAAAACAGATCGCCCTGCTCGCCTACCAGCGCCTGCACCGCGAACTCAGCGCGCGCCACGCCAGCGCCAGCGTGCTCGACTGGTTGCAAGGCATCATCGATGAATGGCGCAGCGCCCTAAGCGGCGACCTCGAAGGCCTGTACCTGCGCGAGGCCTGGCGCTCCCACAGCCTCGACCTGGACGACGACCTCAGCGGCCAGACCTGCACCCCGCTGACCCTGGCGCGCATCGACTGGCTGGAACGCAATACCCAGGAACGCTACGCCGACCTGCAGCGCCTGGCAGTATTCGGCGAGGCGGCGCCAGGCGCGGCGAAACTGCTGGGTGAATTTGCCGAGGCCAGAAAGCTGGCGCAGCAATGGCAGATCCAGAACGCCCCGTATCTCGGATGAACTCCGGAGAAAATGCGACGCCTGGAACCAAGCTCCCGGATTGCATCCGGGCTACAAAACTGGCAGCCGTAGGGTGCGCCATGCGCACCACCATGCATTCACCACGATCAATGGCTGGTGTGTGCGG
>CBIHQF010000080.1:0-10449 GCA_966211665.1 uncultured Pseudomonas sp.
AGATGCGCGAGGACGCGGAGTTTACGAGCTGTAAATGAGCAGTACTCGTTTCACTCGCCCTACCGGGCCGCCCTCCGGGCGTTCGGTGACAAGTCACCGTCCGAGCGCATCTGCAACAACGCCTGGCCGACGCGCAGCCAGCCGTCAGACTGTAGGTGGTCCTGGATAACCGCAGTGCGCCCAGGACTCGGCGCGGCCGTACCAGCTCATCATCACCAGTTGCAACAAGGATGCATGACCCATCTTCAGCAGGCCGATGGAGCTGTTCTGCCAGCGTTCGAGAAATGCCCGCACATCCGCCGCCGAGGCGTTTTCCCAGCTGCCCCAAACCCCGGTCAGCGGTCCGCGGGTTACGGGCATGGCCAGGACATCGAGCAGCTGCACGGTGAGTTTGAGCATCTCTGGCGACAGGTGGTTGAGGCTGTAGTCGAGGCTCTCCAGGGTGCCGGCAAGCGCATGGGGCATTTGCTGGGGCGCTACTGCGCCTTCCAGCATCACCGGGATCAAGGCCTGCAGGAATGGCAGATCGGATTCGCGAATCACCGCGAATCCGGTTTGCGGCGTGCCCGCCGAACAGCCGCTGAGGCTGGCGGTCAGGCTCGCGGTGGCGAGAAAGGCCGAGCCCAGCAGACCGACCTTGAGCAGGTTGCGGCGTGATAGTTGCGGCGAATCAATAGTGGTGTCGTACATCGTCGGGGTCGCTCGAGGTAGGAGCCAGCTTGCTGGCGATCAGGGCGTCAGCGCACGAACAGTTTGTAGACCAGCTTCTGCAGCGCCGTGCCGTAAGGCGGGTAGATCAACTTGGCGGCGTTGAAACGTTGCTTGATCAACACGCCCTTGGCCTTGCTGAATGTCAGGAACCCCTCGTGGCCGTGGTAGTGGCCCATGCCGGACGGGCCGATGCCGCCGAACGGCATATCGTCCTGGGCCACGTGCAGCAGGGTGTCGTTCAGGCATACGCCGCCGGAATGGGTTTCATGCAGCACCCGTTGCTGCTCGCGCTTGTCGTAGCCGAAGTAATAGAGTGCCAAGGGCCGGGCGCGGCTATTGATATAGGCGAAGGCGTCTTCCAGGGTGGCGTAGGGGACGATCGGCAGCAGCGGGCCGAAGATTTCCTCCTGCATGATTTTCATCTCGTCGCTGACGTCGAGCAGCAGGCTGAATGGCATGCGCCGGCCTTGGCTCTGCTCGTATAGCGAAATGATGCTCGCGCCTTTGTTTTCGGCGTCCTTCAGGTAGCCGTTGAGGCGCATCTGTTGGCGTTCGTTGATGACGGCCGTGTAGTCCGGGTTGTTCTCCAACTGCGGATAGAAGCGCAACACGGCTGCGCGGTAGGCCTCGACGAAGCCCTCGACGCGCTCCTTGGGCACCAGCACGTAGTCCGGCGCCACGCAGGTTTGCCCGGCGTTCAGGGTCTTGCCGAAGGCGATGCGCTCGGCGGCGTCCGCCAGGGGCACGTCGGCGGAGACAATGGCCGGCGATTTGCCGCCGAGCTCCAAGGTCACCGGGGTGAGATTTTCCGCGGCGGCGCGCATCACATGCCTGCCGATGCTGGTGGCGCCGGTGAACAGCAGGTGATCGAACGGAAGTTTGGAGAACGCCACACCGACATCCGCCTCGCCGAGTACCACGCTCACCAGGTCTTCGGGAAATACCTTGGCCAGCAGGTCCTTGACCAGTTGCGAGGTGGCCGGAGTCGATTCGCTCATCTTGATCATCACCCGGTTGCCCGCCGCCAGCGCGCCGACCAGCGGGCCGATGGCGAGAAACAACGGATAGTTCCACGGCACTATCACCCCGACCACGCCGAGCGGCTGGTAAACCACCTTGGCCGAGGCCGGCATGAATTGCATGCCGACGCTACGGCGCGACGGCTTCATCCATTTCTTGATGCGTTTGCTCGCGTAGTGGATGCCGTGCAGGCTGGGCATCAGTTCGGCGAGCAGGGTTTCGTCGGCGCTGCGGTTGCCGAAGTCCTGGGAGATCGCCTGGACCAGCGCTTCGCGCTCGTTGCGCAGCAGCCCGGCGAGCGACTCGAGCCACATGATGCGTTGTTCGGCGGAGGGCATCCGGTTGGCCTCGAATGCCTGGCGTTGCTGCGCGAAGCTGGCCTGCAACCGGTCGATCTGCTGCTGGCTTTGGTGGAGGTGGGCAATGTCGGCAACCATGCGGATTCCTCGGCGTGCTGTGACGGAAGTCGGGCGAGCAGGCGTTTGCGAAAAGGTTTGCTGGATTTTTAGAGCAATTGCTCTAATCTGTCAAATCACAAGAGAACCAACGGTCTGTCGGCTAGCACTTCAGGCGCCCGACCCTGTACCTTTGCCGGGCTTTTGAGTCGAGATCGAGCGTTATGGCCATTCCACCGAAAACCCGCGAGCGTATCGTCCGGGCCAGCCTGGAGCTGTTCAATGCCCAGGGCGAGCGCGCGGTCAGCACCAATCACATCGCCGCGCATTTGGGGATTTCCCCGGGCAATCTGTACTATCACTTCCGCAACAAGCAGGCGATCATCGCCGAGCTGTTCTGCCAATACGAAGCCCAGGTCGATGCGTTCCTGCGTCGGCCCGAGGCCCGTGCGCTGACCATCGACGACAAGACCTTCTATCTGGAGGCCGTGCTGGCGGCGATGTGGCATTACCGCTTCCTGCACCGCGACCTCGAACACCTGCTCGACAGCGACCCTGCATTGGCCGAGCGCTACCGGCTATTCGCCAAACGCTGCCTGGTGGGCGCCCAGGATATTTACCAAGGGTTCGTCGAGGCCGGCATCTTGCTGATGGACCCCGCGCAGATCGAGGCCTTGACCCTTAACGCCTGGATCATCATGACCTCCTGGGTGCGCTTTCTCTGCACCGCGCGCAGCAACCCAGGCGATCTCAGCGAGGAGATGCTGCGCCGCGGCATCTATCAGGTGCTGGCGCTGGAAGGCGGTTATATCGCGCCAGAGGCGAGGGGCGCGGTAGAGGCGCTCTACCGCAAGCTGCATGTGCCGCTGGAACAGGTGATCTGAAGCCAGGGCATGGCCCTAGCCCAGATAAGCGCAGCGCAATCCGGGACCGCAATCCCGGATTGCGCCAAGGCTTATTCGGGCTACACGCGTCAAGGTGCGCCGTTATGTAGCCTGGGTGAAGTCCGGGGAAAGCTTGAGCCTACAAAGGTTGTAGGTTGGGCTGAGCTCCGCGAAGCCCAACATAGTCATGTAGGGCGGGTTAGCGGCGCTTGATACCAAGTCCGGCAGGCGCCGCGGTTTCTGTGCGCCGCGTAACCCGCCGAGCGGAATCAGGATTGCCCCCTTTGGCGGGTTACGGCGCAACAGGTTTTGCGCGCGCCGGCCGATTTGCACCATGCGCCTAACCCGCCCTACGCGAAGCTCAACACTTGACCCGAAAGGTGGGTTGTTAGCCATTCGCCCGCGCCGCCAGCCACTGCGGGATGCGCTGTTCGAGGTAGTAGACGGGCCGGCGCGGCGAGCCAGCGACGAAACCGACGTGGCCGCCATGGGCGTGCAATTCCATTGCGGTGCTCGCCGACAGCTCGCTGGCATCCGGCACGCTGTGGCTGAACACGAAGGGGTCGTCGGCGGCCTGGATAATCAGCGTCGGGGTCTCGATCCGGCCGAGGAAGTAGCGGCTGGAAGCGCGCTTGTAATAGTCCTGGGCGTCGGCGTAGCCGTGCAGCGGCGCGGTAATGCGGCCGTCGAATTCCCAGAACGTGCGCATGCCGTCCAGCGGCCCGAGTTTCTCCAGGATCGACAGGCGATCGGCCTGGCCCTGGTGGCTGAACAAGCGTTGTTTGTCCTTTACGTAGGCGATCATCTCGCGCATGAAATGCGCTTGGTAAATCCGTGAGAACCCCAGACCGATGCGGTCGGCGCACTGGTCCAGGCGGAACGGCACCGACACCGCCACTGCGCCCTGCAATTGGCTATCCGCGCCGCTTTCGCCGAGGTATTTGAGCAGCACATTGCCGCCCAGGGAGTAGCCCACGGCATACAGCGGCGCCATTGGCCGTTGCGCGCGTAGGTGGCGTACGGTTTCGGCCAGGTCCTCGCTGGCGCCGGAGTGGTAACCACGCGGCAACAGATTGGGTTCGCCCGAGCAACCGCGCCAGTTCAGCGCCGCGCTGGCCCAGCCATGGGCGGCCAGGGCCTGCTGCAAACCCAATGCGTAGAGCGAGTTGGACGAGCCGGTCAGGCCGTGCAGGATCAGCACCAAAGGCGCTTTCGCCTCGTGGGGGCCATGCCAGTCGAGGTCGAGAAAGTCGCCATCCTCCAGCCACAAGCGTTCGCGTTGGCGTTGCAGCGCCGGCGGTTTGCGGCACATCGGGTTCCACAGCGTTTGCAGATGCGGGCCGGGTAGCCACCAGGCGGGTTCGAAGGTCGGGTTCATGCTTAGCGCCCAAGCCCTGCCAGCATCTCACGGAAGCTGGCCAGCCCGGCCTCGCGCAGGGTGGTACAGAGGCTCCAGACCTTGGAGACGATGGCATGGGTCACGGGGCTCATAACGAAGGGGCCTGCTGATTCAGATGGGCCTGCCCGGCTGGGGTCAGGCGATATTTTTGCAGCCGACTATTGGGTTTGTCCGGCAGGGTGTATTCGATCAGACCGGCGGCCAGGAGTTGGCGCACCACCTGGTTGAGCGGCCCGGAGACGCTGCGCTGGCCGAGCGCGCGGGACAGTGCCGCCTTGCTTTGGGCGCCAGCCTGCAGGCGGCGCAGGGCCCGCTGCTGCAATGACTCTGGCTGCGACCCTGGCTGTGACTCTGGCTGTGACTCTGGCTGTATCAAGGTCGCTTCCAACTTCAGCGCGGGCAAGGTAGCGCTCACCCCTGAGAGCTGCGGCAACATCACCGTCACCCGGAAGATCGACTCCTCGCTGAGTATCGGGTCCTGGCCGCCGAAGGCGCGGGCGTACTTGAACAGGTTGCGCACGCCGGAGCCCAGTTCCTCGGCCCACTGCATTTCGCGGAACACCCGGGCGATGGCGGGGTTCTTTGGCGAGGGGGCGAAGTCGTCCGGGCGCAGCAGGCCCATGCCGTGCGGGTTGTTGCTGTTCTCCGTGGTCACCCGGTCGCGTTGGATGATCAGCTTGGCCGGGAACGGATTGAGGTATTCGCGGTGGATCAGCAAGTTGGCCACCACCTCGCGGAAGATCCGCTCGCGCAGGCTGATGCGTTGGTCGCCTTCCAGATAGAAGGGATCGGCGATGTGCTTGCCGACGAAGGCCATCAACCGGTCGTAGCTTTCCAACAGGTTGGTGCGGATATCGTCGCGGTCATCGTAACGGTCGAGGTTGTGCACCCGCAGAATGGCGTCGGTGCGGTGGTGCGGTACCACGCCCAGCACCACCTCGTCGCGGCCGAACAGCAACGCCCCGGCCATGGAGATGCCCTCTGCGCCGGTTTGGTAATCGCGCTGGTACAGACGTGCGCTTTTCAGCAGCTCCAGGTCATCCAGCTCGGCCCAGGGGTGGCCGCTGCGTTGCAAACGTACGTTGTGCCGCACGCGCTCGATCAGGTCGCCGCGCAGATCATCCAGGCGGATAAACGGGAATATGCGGTTCTCGCTGTAGCTCACCTGCTTGCGCAGATACAGCTCGCCGAGCAGCTGCGAGTGGGCGCTGATATCGAAGTCGCCATCCTCGTTGCGGCTGAATACCCGGTTATTGCAGCTATGCACCTGGGAGCTTTCCGGTACGCTCAGCACTAGCAAAATCTGCCCGTCCAGCTTCAACTGTTCGGGCACCAGCTGTATCGGCGGGTTGATCTTTTGCGAGTTATGCAGGGTGTTGACCAGATCCTTGCGGATTTGCGCCACCGCCTCGGGTTTGATGCCGGTAACGCTGCCATCGTCTGCCGCGCCCAGCACCAGGGTACCGCCGCGCTGATTGAGAAAGGCGCAGATGGTCTCGTACACATCGCGGTTCAACGCCTCGCGGGCACGTTTGAACTCGACCGTCAGGCCTTCGCCGTCACGCAGCAGACGCGCCAAATGTTCAGGGGTCATATCAGCGCCTCAAGAGATATACGCATACCCTGTGGGAGCAGCCTTGGCCGCGATGCTTTTGCGGTGTGGCTGATCGCGGGCAAGCCCGCTCCTACAAAGCATTTCGCGGCCACCGCCCGTCGCCGTCGGCAGAATGGGCGGCCTTGCCTTTCGTGCCGAGAGAGCAGGTAAGGATAGTAACCGGCGCGCGGGCTAAAGCGTAGGTGGACTGGTGCTGTTAGTTGTTGGTGGGTTACCTCGCTGTGCGGCTAACCCACCCTTTTGATAGACGCTCTACGCCGCTGCCGAACGCTGCCACAACGCGTAATGCACCTGGCCGGCTTTCTGCTCGCGGTGCAGGCGCCAGTTGCCTGGCATGCCGAGGGTCGAAGGTGGGTTTTCGCTTTCGGTATACACCCAGGCGTCGGCGGCGAGCCAGCCCCTTTCTTCCAGCAGGTTACAGGCGGGCAGTAGCAGGTTCTGGCTGAACGGCGGGTCGAGAAACACCAGGTCGAACGGGCTGGCGGGCTGGCTGACCAGGTAGGCGATGGCATCGCTCTGGATCAGCTGGCCGTTGTCGCAGCCCAGGGTTGCCAGGTGGCTGCGCAGGCTGGCGACGGCGGCGGGGTTGAGGTCCAGCGCCAGGGCGCTGCCGGCCCCCCGCGACAAGGCTTCGAGAAACAGCGCGCCACTGCCGGCGAAAGCGTCGAGCACCTTGGCTCCTTCGACGTAGGGCGCCAGCCAGTTGAACAGCGTTTCGCGCACGCGGTTCGGCGTCGGGCGCAAGCCCGCGGCCATGGGGAAGTCGAACTGACGCGAGCGCCATTGCCCGCCGATGATCCGCAGCCGGCCGTCGCCGCCGTGGGAAGGTGCCGCTTTGCTGGGTTTGCGCATCAGTGCTCCGGTACGCCCGAGGGCGGTTCGATGGGCGCGTCGCTGGGTGGCGGCAGTTCTTTCTGTTCGACCGTCGGGCCTGCGCTGACGATCACCAAGCCGTCGACATCGAGGTGTTCGTTCATCGCCGCTTTCACCTGCTCGGCGCTGAGAGCCTGAACCTCGCGCATAAAATCTTCCAGGTAGCTCAACGGCAGATCATAGAAGCCCATGGAGCCGAGTTGGCCGACGATATCGGCGTTACTCGCGGTGGACAGCGGGAAGCTGCCGGCCAGTTCGCGCTTGGCGTCCTCCATTTCCTGCTGGGTCGGGCCTTCGGCCAGGTACTCGCGCAGCAGATCCTTGATCAGTTGCAGGGTGCCGGCGCTGAGTTCGGCGCGGGTTTGCAGGTTGATCATGAAAGGCCCGCGCGCCTGCATGGCGCTGAAGCCGGAGTAGACACCGTAGGTCAGGCCGCGTTTTTCGCGCACCTCGGTCATCAGGCGAGTGCCAAAACCACCGCCGCCGAAGATCTGGTTGCCCAGGTAGAGTGCGGCATAGTCCGGGTCGCTGCGCTCGATGCCCAACTGGGCGATCATCAGGTGGGTCTGGTTGGATGGAAACTCGATATGGCTGAGACCGGCTTCCGGGGCTTGCGGTTCGCCGATCTTCGGCAGCGCCGGACCGCGCGGCAGGGCGGCGGATACCTGCGCGGCGAGGGCTTCGGCCTCGTTGCGAGAGAGATCGCCGACCAGAGCGATCACCGCATTGCCGGCGGCGTAGGCCTTGGCGTGGAACGCTTGCAACTGTTCGCGGCCGATCCCCGGGATCGACTCGGCAGTGCCGTCGCTCGGGTGGCCGTAGGGGTGGCCGCCATAGAGGCGCTCGAACAGCTCGAGGCTGGCCAATTTGCCCGGGTTTTGCTTCTGATACTCGAAACCGGCCAGCAGCTGATTCTTGATCCGCGCCAGGGAGTCTTCGGGAAAGGTCGGCTGGCCTAGCACTTGGTTGAACAGCGCCAACGCGGGCTCGCGTTGCTCCGCCGCGCTGAGGCTGCGCAGGCTGGCCACCGCCATGTCGCGGTAGGCGCCGTTGCCGAACTCCGCCCCCAGGCTTTCGAAACCGGCGGCGATGGCGCCGACGTCCTTGCCCGGCACGCCTTCGTTGAGCATGGCGTTGGTCAGCATCGCCAGGCCGGGTACGCCGCTGTCCTGGCTGCTGCCGGCGGCGAAGGTCAGGCGCAGGTCGAACATCGGCAGCTCGCGCGCTTCGACGAACAACACTTCGGCGCCCTCTGCGGTGCGCCAGGTCTGGATATCCAGATCGCGCCGGCTCGGTGGCTGGTCGCCGAGTTCGGCGAGCGAGGCGATGGGCGCGCTTGGTGCCGTGGTCGTGGCTTCGATGTTGGTTTCGACGCCGGGTTCGTCGAGCGTCAGCGCGAGCATCGCGACCAGCGCCGCGATCACCAGACCGAGCAGGCCGTAGCGCATGGCGTTGCCCTTATTCATCGTCCTTCTCCTCGGGCAAAACATAGGCGACGCTCAAGCGGTCGCGGGTAAAGAAGCTGTTGGCCGCGCTCTGGATATCCGCCGGGGTGACGGCCTCCAGATCGGCCAGTTCCTGATCCATCAATTTCCACGACAGGCCGACGGTCTCCAGTTGGCCGATGGCGGTGGCCTGGCTGGTGATCGAGTCGCGCTCGTAGACCAGCTCGGCGATAACCTGGGCGCGTACCCGGGCCAGTTCTTCGGCTGATGGCGGGTTCTGTTGCAAATCCTGCAATTGGCGCCACAGGCCGGCTTCGACCTGCGTCAGGGTTTTGCCGGTTTGCACGTTGGGCGTGGCCGATAAAACGAACAGGCTGTCGCCGCGCTGGTAGGCGTTGTACCAGGCTGAGGCGCTGGCAACCAATTCTTCGCCGCGCTCCAGGCGGGTCGGCAGGCGTGCGCTGTAACCTCCGTCGAGCAGAGCGGCGATCAGGCGCAGGGCATGCACCTGGCGCGGCGACTCGGCGGTGGCCAGACCGGGCACGTTGAAACCCATCATCAGGCTCGGCAGTTGGGTTTGCAGGTACAGGGTGATGCGCCGCTCGCCGGGGGCATCCAGTTCCAGCGGGATTTTCGCCGGCGGCACCGCGCGCTTGGGGATATTGCCGAAAAAGCGCTCGGCCAGCACCTTCACTTCGCTGGCGCCGACATCGCCGACCACCACCAGGGTAGCGTTGTTCGGCGCATACCAGGCCTCGTACCAGGCGCGCAGGTCCTCGACGGTCATGCGCTCGATGTCTTTCATCCAGCCGATGGTCGGCGTGTGGTAACCGCTGGCAGGGTAGGCCATGGCTTTGAAGCGTTCGAAGGCCTTGCTCGACGGGTTGTCGTCGGTGCGCAGGCGACGCTCCTCCTTGATCACTTCGATCTCGCGGGCGAATTCCTCGGCCGGCAGCTTGAGGCTGGCCAGACGATCGGCTTCCAGCTCCAGGGCGACGGCCAGGCGGTCGCGCGCCAGCACCTGATAATAGGCGGTGTAGTCGTCGCTGGTGAAGGCGTTCTCTTCGGCGCCGAGTTCACGCAGGATGCGCGAGGCTTCGCCGGGGCCGAGCTTGCGGCTGCCTTTGAACATCATGTGCTCGAGGGCATGAGACAAGCCGGTCTGGCCGGGCGATTCGTAGCTGGAGCCGACCTTGTACCAGAGCTGGGACACCACCACCGGGGCGCGGTGGTCTTCACGGACAATGACCTTGAGGCCGTTGTCCAGGGTGAACTCATGGGTCGGCTGAGGGGCTGCGGCCATGGCCAGCAGCGGTATGAAGGCAGACGCGAGCAATACGGCCGCGGCGCGTTGGGCAATCGTTTTCATCAATTGTGGACCTGTCGGACGGGCCCGCGTGATCTTAGCGTCGGCGGGCGCGGAGGTGCTAGGATACGCATCCGTTTTACTGGCGGCCACGTCTGGTAAGTCGTCTACCTGTTACTGCACGGTTTCTTCAGCTTTATTCGGCTGCGCGGTTAACGGTCTAGACCCGCCTGCTGGCGCCTCGCACCCTTGAGATAGCCGTCTCCATGCTAGGTTCCTCTTCATGTTAGGTTCCAACGACGACAAGAAAACCCCCGCCGCGGATCCCGTGTCCGCCGCCGAGAAGCCCGCCGAGAAGAAAGACCTGTTCGGTTGGCTGCGCAAAAAGCCGCAAACGGGCGGCGCCGAGGCTGCGCCTGCCGCACCGGCCACGCCTGTCGAAGCACCGGCCGCTGAGCCCGTCGAGCCTGCAACGATCACGCCCCCTGTGCAGCAAGCGCCCGCCGCTGTTGAGCCCGTTACCGTCGAACCCACGGTTACAGCCCCCGCACCTGCCGAGCCTGCCGCCGAGGCCGCGCCGGCGCCGAGACCTTCGCGTTTTCGCATCAACGCCGGCAGCGAAGTGCTGCATGCGCATGTCGATCTGCCTGTGCAGCCGGAGCCCGTTGTGCCGGTGTCCGCAACGCCGGTGGAAGCGCCGGCTGTGGTCGGCGCTCAACGCAACGAAGAATCCTTTGCGTCATTTTTCGACCGCCTCAAGCAGGGGCTGTCGAAAACCAGCGCCAGCATCGGCGAGGGCAT
>CBIHQF010000081.1:0-10448 GCA_966211665.1 uncultured Pseudomonas sp.
CTGCAAGCGGCGATCCTCATGGACCTGCTGTGCTGGGCGATTTTCGCCCTGGCCGAAGGCAGCGGCGCACCGGAGAAACTGCTCTGGCCGCTGCTCGGCGCCTGTTTGCCGCTGCTGCTGAAGCTGTTGCGCGTGCGCTCGGCCTGGTTCAACGGCCTGTGCTTCTTCGCCCTGCTGCTGGCGATGCAACAGCTCGAACTCAACGCCCTGGTCTTCGCCATCGCCTATCTGCTGTTGCTCGCCGGCTTGCGTTTACCGCTGCGCCTGCCCTTGCCGGCCGCCTGGTTCGGCGCCTTGCAGACCTGGCTGGCGGTGCCGCTGATCCTCAGTTACGGCTTGCTGCAAGTCGACTGGCGCAGCGCTTGGGGCAGCTATTCCTGGCTGCAATTGGCCGCACTGTTGCTGCTGCCGACACTCAGCAAACTGGCCGGCAACTGGCTGGGCCTGTCCTGGGCCGAAAAGCGCCTGGGTCCGCGTCTGGGCAAATGGCGTGAAAGCCTGCTATTGAACACCCGCGGCTTGACCGAAATCGTCTTTCTCAACCTGTTGCTCCAACAGCGGATAATCGGCGCCGAATTGTACTTCGCGCTGATGTTGATGGGCCTGATCGCTACCCTGCTGCCGGCGCTGACCAGCAGCGCGCCTTACCCCGCCAATGCCGTTCCCACAAATACCGTTAATGAGGCACGCCGTTATGAAGTCTCTTGAGCTTGAGCAACGCCAGGTCGTAGTCATAGGTGCCGGCCCTTCGGGGGCCATTGCCAGCGCCTTACTCAAGCGTCAGGGCCATGACGTATTGGTGCTCGAACGTCAGCGTTTCCCGCGTTTTTCCATCGGCGAGAGCCTGCTCTCCCATTGCCTGGATTTCGTCGAGGAAGCCGGCATGCTCGAAGCGGTCAGGGCCGCGGGCTTTCAGACCAAACACGGCGCGGCCTTCGGCTGGGGCGAGCGCTACACCGAATTCGATTTCCGCGACACTTTCACCCAGGGCCAGGGCTCGACCTACCAGGTGCTGCGCGCCGATTTCGACAAGTTGCTGGCCGACCAGGCCGAAGCGCAGGGCGTGGAAATCCGTTACGAGGAAGAAATAGTCGCCGCCGACTTCGACGGGGCCTACCCGCGTCTGACGGTCAAACGCCTGAGCGATGGCCATAGCTATCAAGTGGAATGCGCCTTCGTCCTCGATGCCAGCGGCTACGGCCGGGTACTGCCGCGCCTGCTCGATCTCGATATCCCGTCGAACTTCCCGGTGCGCCAGGCGCTGTTCACCCATGTGGAAGACCGTATCGACGCGGCCTCGGGCTTCGACCGCGAGAAAATCCTCATCACCACCCACCCGACCCTGCGCGATGTGTGGTTCTGGACCATTCCCTTCAGCAACGGCCGCTGCTCCTTGGGCGTGGTCGCCGATGCCAGCCGCTTCCAGGGGCGGCCGGAAGATTTGGACGCCTGCCTGCGTCAGTTCGTCGAGGAAACCCCGAGCCTCGCCCGGCCGCTGCAAAACGCCGTGTGGGATACCCCGGCGCGGACCATCGGCGGCTATTCGGCGAATGTCAAAACGCTGCACGGGCCGGGCTTCGCCCTGCTCGGTAACGCCGCGGAATTCCTCGACCCGGTATTTTCCTCCGGAGTGACCATCGCCATGCGCTCGGCGAGCATGGCCGCCGGCCTGCTGCATCGTCAGTTGAACGGCGAAAACATCGATTGGGAGCGGCAGTTCGCGATTCCGCTGAAACGCGGCGTGGATACGTTCCGCGTGTATGTCGAGGGTTGGTACGATGGCAGCTTCCAGGATGTCATCTACTACGAACACGCCACCCCGGAAATCCGCCGGATGATCAGTTCGATCCTCGCCGGCTATGCCTGGGACGAACGCAACCCCTATGTCGCCGAGCCCAGACGCCGCCTGCGAGTGCTCAGCGAACTCTGCGCCACGAACGGATAAGGACATCGATGAATAACACCGCACCCGCTCCCGTCGCCGCGACCTATGTCGAGGAAACCCGTTTCGGTTTCTGGTTCCTGCGCAGCCACGTCTGGCGCCACCATGTGCTGCGTGTGGCGATCGACGACCTCAAGGGGCTGATCGATACGCCGCTGCCCGAGGCGCCGGTGCTGCTGGATGTCGGCTGCGGCCAGGGCAAGTCGTTCGGCCTGCTGGCCGGCGCGTTCAAGCCGGCGCGTTTGATCGGCCTGGACGCCGACCCGCACAGCCTCGACTGCTCGCGCGCCGAAGCCGAGCGCCTGGGCCTGGATGTGCAACTGATCGCCAATGACTGCGCGGCCATCGACCTGCCGGATGCCAGCGTCGATCTGCTGTTCTGTCACCAAACCTTCCACCACCTGGTGGAACAGGAGCGAGCCCTGGGCGAATTCTGGCGCGTGCTCAAACCCGGCGGTCTGCTGCTGTTCGCCGAATCGACCAAGTTCTATATCGACACCTGGGTGATCCGCTGGCTGTTCCGCCACCCGATGCAGGTGCAAAAAAGCGCCGAGCAGTACCTGGCGATGCTGCGCGGCCAGGGCTTCGAATTTACCGAGCGCAATCTTTCCTACCCCTATCTGTGGTGGAGCCGTTCCAAGGATTTCGGCCTGCTCGAACGCTGGGGTCTGCGCCGGCCCAAGCCGGTCGGCCAGCGCGACGAGACCCTGGTCAATGTCGCCGCGCGCAAACCCTTGGAGCGCGCCACGCCATGAGTCGCCTGTTGTTGCTCGGTATGTGCCTGCTATTGGCGGCGTGCGCCGCGCGCACGCCGCTGCCCGCAAGCGTTCCGACGCTGAGCGCGCCGTTGCCGCTGGCGCTGCAGATCGAGCGCGAGCGGGGCGACGAGCAACAGAGCTGGTGGCTGGTGGTACAGGCCGAAGGCGCGGCATTGCGCTGGTCGCTGTTCGATCCGCTCGGCGTGCCCCTCGCGCGGCAGTCGCTGGAGAACGGCGCTTGGCGCGCTGATGGCCTGCTGCCACCGAACGATGAGGCGCGCGAACTGTTCGCCGCTCTGCTGTTCGCCGTAACGCCCGTCGATGCCTTGGCCAAGGGCTACGCGCCGAGCGACTGGCAAGCGCTGGCGGGCGGTCAGCGCTGGCTCGCGCCGGATTGGCGGATCCGCTACCTGGCGCCCTTGGATTTCACCCTGCACCACGCCGAAGGCCCGCGTTACCGGGTCCACGCGCTCGCCGACCACGAGACTCCCTGATGTCCGCTTACCTGAATGCCTTGGGCCTGATTTGCGCCCTCGGCCACGACAAACAGACGGTGGCCGATGCCCTGTTCGCCGGCGATGCCTCGGGTATGCGCATGCAAGAAGGCTGGGTCACCGACCGCAGCCTGACCGTCGGCGCGGTCACCACCGAATTGCCCGCCATGCCGGCCGGACTGGAGCAGGCGCACAGCCGCAACAACCAACTGCTGCTGGCCGCCGCGCTACAGATCGAAACGCCGATCCGCGCCGCCATCGCCCGCTACGGCGCCGGTCGCGTCGGCCTGGTCCTGGGCACCAGCACCTCAGGCATCGATGAAGCCAGCCAGAGCATCGCGCGCTATGTGCACGAGGGAGCGCTACCGGCGCACTACCGCTACGCCGAGCAGGAGATGGTCGCCCCCGCGCGCTTTCTCGGCGACTGGCTGGGCCTGCGCGGCCCCCATTACAGCATCTCCACCGCCTGCACCTCGAGCGCGCGGGCACTGCTCAGTGCCCAGCGCTTGCTCGCCCAAGGCTACTGCGATGCGGTGATCTGCGGCGGTGTGGACAGCCTCTGCCGGCTGACCCTGAACGGCTTCAGCGCGCTGGAGGCGGTGACGGCCGAGCGCTGCAATCCGTTCTCCGCGAATCGCCACGGGATCAATATCGGCGAGGGCGCGGCGCTCTTTCTTATGACTAGAGAGCCGATGAGCAACGAGCCCCGGGGAGCCGGACCAATCGCCCTGCTCGGCGGCGGTGCCAGCTCCGATGCCCACCATATTTCCGCGCCTCATCCCGAGGGGCTCGGCGCACAACAGGCGATGCGCAAAGCGCTAAGCGCGGCGGGCCTGCAAGCCGAGGATATCGACTACCTGAACCTGCACGGCACCGCCACCCGGCACAACGACGCCATGGAAAGCCTGGCCGTTCACGCCCTGTTCCCGGATGGCCTGCCCTGCTCCTCGAGCAAGCCGCTGACCGGCCACACGCTGGGCGCCGCCGGTGCACTCGAAGCCGCGTTTTGCTGGCTCAGCCTGAGCGAACACAACCCGTATAATCTGCTGCCGCCGCACCTCTGGGACGCCGAACCCGACCCCGGGTTACCGGCCCTGCAACTGGTGCAACGCGACACGCGCATGGCGCGCGCTCGTGGCCGACGCCTGATGAGCAACTCCTTCGCCTTCGGCGGCAGCAATATCAGCCTGATTCTGGGGGATGCGCCATGAATTGCCAGTGGCCGATTGCCGAACTGCTGCCGCACGCCGGCAACATGATTCTTATCGACGAGGTGCTGCGCTACGGCGATGAAGATGTCGATACCCGTCTCAGGGTGCGCGACAACGGTTTGTTCAATCAGGCGGACGGCAGCCTGCCAGCCTGGGTCGGCATCGAGCTGATGGCGCAGAGCGTGGCCGCCTATGCCGGTTGCCAAGCGCGCCAGGCCGGCGAGCCGGTGCGCCTGGGTTTTCTTCTCGGTAGCCGCAATTACCAATGCAACGTCGACCGTTTCCCGGCCGGTATCGAGCTGCGGATCAAAGCGCTACGCTCGCTACAGGACGACAATGGCATGGGCGTATTCGAATGCCAGTTGGACGGCCCCGGCATCCAGGCCGCCGCCCGGCTCAACGTATTCTGCCCGCCGCAGACCGCCAACTATCTTCACGAAAAACCTCAGGAAAGCAGCCTATGACCGTCACACAAGACCCGATTCTGGTCACGGGTTCCAGCCGTGGTATCGGCCGCGCCATCGCCTTGCGCTTGGCCCGGGCCGGTTTCGATATCGTCCTGCACTGCCGCTCGCGCCGCGATGAGGCCGAAGCGGTACAGGCGCAAATCGAAGCCCTGGGTCGCATGGCGCGCATCCTGCAGTTCGACGTGTCCGACCGCGCTGCCTGCCGACAGGCGCTCGAGGCCGATATCGAAGCCCATGGTGCTTACTACGGTGTGGTGTGCAACGCCGGACTGACCCGCGACGGCGCCTTCCCGGCGCTCAGCGAGGACGACTGGGACCAAGTGCTGCGCACCAACCTCGACGGTTTCTACAATGTGCTGCATCCCTTGAGCATGCCGATGATCCGCCGCCGCAAACCGGGGCGTATCGTCTGCATCACCTCGGTGTCCGGGCTGATTGGCAACCGCGGCCAGGTCAACTACAGCGCCTCCAAGGCCGGCGTCATAGGCGCGGCCAAGGCCCTGGCGATCGAACTGGGCAAGCGCAAGATCACGGTCAACTGCGTGGCGCCGGGGCTGATCGACACCGAGATCCTCGACGAGCAGGTGCCGATCGAGGAAATCCTCAAGATGGTGCCCGCGCAACGCATGGGCACGCCGGAAGAAGTCGCCGGCGCGGTGAATTTTCTGATGTCCGAGGAGGCGGCGTACATCACCCGCCAGGTTCTCGCGGTGAATGGCGGGTTGTGTTGATGAACGGTAAACGGGTTGTGGTCACCGGCATGGCCGGGGTGACGGCGCTGGGCAGCGATTGGCCGAGCATCGAGGCCGCCTTCAAGGCCGGCCGTAGCGGCATCCGCTATATGCACGAGTGGGACAGGTTCGGCGAACTGAATACCCGTCTCGGCGGGCCGGTGGACGACTTCGTCGCGCCCAAACACTGGACGCGCAAGCAGACACGCAGCATGGGCCGGGTATCGAAACTGGCGGTGTACGCCGCCGAACGTGCCCTGGAAGATGCCGGCCTGCTCGGCGACTCCAGCATCCAGGACGGACGCATGGGCGTGGCCTGCGGCTCCTCCGTGGGCAGCACCGAGGAGATCAAGGCATTCGGCAATATGCTGATCAACTCGGTGGCCGATGGCCTCAATGCCAACTCCTATATCCGCATGATGCCGCACACCACGGCGGCCAATATCAGCATTTTCTTCGGCCTCAAGGGCCGTCTGATCCCCACCTCCAGCGCCTGCACCAGCGGCAGCCAGGGCATCGGCTACGCCTACGAGGCGATCAAGTTCGGCCGCCTGCCGATGATGCTCGCCGGCGGTGCGGAAGAGCTGTGCCCGACCGAGGCGATGGTCTTCGATGCGCTCTATGCCACCAGCCTGAAAAACGACGCGCCGCAAACCTCACCACGGCCCTACGACAGCGGCCGCGACGGCCTGGTGATCGGCGAAGGCGCCGGCATGCTGGTGCTCGAAGAGTTGGAACATGCCCTCGCCCGCAGCGCGACCATTCACGCCGAAATCGTCGGCTTCGGCTGCAACTCCGACGGTCAGCACGCCACCAAGCCCGAGCTGTTGACCATGCGCGGCGCCATGCAACTGGCCCTCGACGACGCCGGCCTGGCGCCTGGCGCCATCGGCTACGTCAATGGTCACGGCACCGCCACCGAGCAGGGCGACGTGGCCGAAAGCCTGGCCACCAGTGGCCTGTTCGGCGCGAACATGCCGATCAGCTCGCAAAAGAGTTACCTGGGGCACACCCTGGGCGCCTGTGGCGCGCTTGAGTCCTGGTTCAGCATCGAGATGATGAACCGCGACAGTTACGTGCCGACTCTCAATCTGGATCAGATCGACCCGGCCTGCGGTGAGCTGGATTACCTGCGCGGCGAATTCCGCAGCATGCAGAACCAGTATGTGATGAACAACAATTTCGCCTTCGGCGGCGTCAACACCTCGTTGATTTTCCGCCGCTGGAGCTAACAGGCTGTTGAAAAACTACCTGCGTTGCCGATGCGTCGTTAAAAACAGGCCGGGACTCGGCGTCTCAAAATGCTCATTTACAACCGTAAACTCGCGTGCGAGCCCAGTCCTTTTTTCGCCTGTTTTGCCTAGCCTCGGCTGCCTCGCCTAAGTTTTTTAACGGCCTGCTAAGCATTTAAACGTTAAGACCTACACATAGAAAAAGGAGAGTTCGATGTTGCCCTATGTTCGCCCGCTGTTGCTGGGCCTGGCCCTGCTGGGTTTGATCGCCTGCAGCCGTATCCAACCGATAGCCGTGGTGCACCAACAGGTACCCGCCGACGCCCCCGCCGTACACAGCGCCCAGGCCTTGCAGCCCGCGCTGCTCAGGGCGCTGGTGCGCGGTCGCTGGACGGTCGAAGAGGTGCAGCCCAACCAGGTGCTGGCGCGTATCGACCTGCGCGGCGAGCAAAGCGCCTCCATCACGGTGGATTACGTCGATGGCCGCTACGACATTCGCTATCGCGACAGCAGCGAGCTGCAGTATGCCGACGGCAGCATCCACAAGCGCTATAACTCGCTGGTGAAAAAGCTCGATCGCCTGATCGTGCAGGAAATACGTTTAGCCCAAGACCTCAGCCGTATCCCGCTGTAACACCCACAAGGAGATCGCCATGAAGAGCAAATATTGGATCATCGCTGCGCTGTGCCTTAGCGCCCTGCCCGCCGTCAGCCATGCACGGGACACCACCCACTTCCTGCCGTTCGAGGCCGCCGTTCAGGAAGCGCTGAACGCCGGTCGCCTGGATGGCAGCGTGAAGTTCTACCTGGCCGGCAACACGCCTGCGGGCAAGGTCAGCCTGGTGAAATCCGGTGTGACCACCAGCCAGAAGACCAACGCCTTCAACAAGAGCGACGAAGGCGCCTGCAGCTGGGCGCTGCAATCGGCACTGATCCGCTTGCAGAACGCGGCCAAAGCGGCCGGGGCCAATGCCGTGGTGGATATCGCCAGCAACTACAAGAACATCGAATACAAGGACAGCCAGAAGTACGAATGCCACGCCGGCGCGATCATGGCCGGGGTCGCCCTCAAGGGCAATCTGGCCAAGGTCCAGTAGCACCGTCGATAGCCATCCCGATTCGGCGCCCGCCGGCCACCTTCTGCGTGGTGCCGAAACATCTGACAATCAACCGTGTTTATCCGCATCGGCCTTCGACAGCCGACGCGAGCCGCGCCCGATATAAGGCTTTGTAGCTCCGTGTTGAGTTTTTATTCATCCGGCCGCGCCCTCTGCGCTGGCCTTCTCGCGCTTGGCCTGAGCGCCTGCGGCACTCTCTCGCAGCAACAGATAGACCCTCTGGACAGCTTCCAGCAGGCACCCGTCGACGGCAGCCTGCGCGCCCAGGTGGATGCCCTGGCCCAGCCGCTGATCGAAGGCAAACGTACGCCCGGCATAGTGGTCGGGGTGCTGAGCGCCGATGGCCGCAAGCAGGTGTTCGGCTACGGCGTCAGCGATGCGCTCGGCAGCGCCACTCCGGACGGCGACACCCTGTTCGCCGTGGGTTCGCTGAGCAAGGGCTTCGTCGGCAACCTCGCCGCCATGCTGGTACAGGACGGTCTGCTCAGTTGGGATGACAGCCTCGCACAGCTGTTGCCCACAGGCACGCCGCTGAGCGAGGACGCCCGGCCCATCACCATGCTGCAACTGGCCACCCACACCGGCGGCCTGCCGCGCCAACCGATGACCCCGCGCACGCTGAGCTACTTCATCGAATACCTGTTTACCGGCAACAGCTTCTACCGGCATTTCGACCGAGCCTATCTGCTCGACTACCTGGCCGACTTCAGCAAGCCCAGGCGGGTGGCGCCGCAGTATTCGAATATCGGTTACGCCCTGCTGGCCCATATATTGGAACTGCGAAGCGGCAAGAGCATCGATGAGTTGGTCGCCGAGCGCATCCTCGGCCCGCTACAGCTAAGCAACACCAGCTACCAGCCGCAGCAACTGGCCGGCTACCGCGAACGCGCCCGCGGACATGCCGGCGACCAACCCAAGTTTATCCGCCGCGGCCGCCCGGTTCCCGACTGGCAGTTCAGCGATATCCTGCACGGCACCGCGGCGCTCTACTCCAACGCCGACGACCTGCTCGACTACGCCGCCGCGCACCTGAATGGCAGCGGCGATGCGAGCAGAGACGCGGCCTTTCGCGACAGCCTGCGGGTGCGCCTCGAACGCCCAAGGGAAGCGCCGGCCATCGCCTGGATAGTCGATGACATCCACGGCCAGAAGATCACCTATCAGGTCGGCCTGGTGGCGGGTTATTCGAGCTACCTGGGCCTGGACACTCGCCACAAGACCGCCGTGGTGGTGCTGCAGAACAGCTTCAACTGGACCAACAATATCGGCCACCGCCTGCTATTGCGTATGGCCAATACCCTGGATAAGCAGCGGAGTCTGGCAAGCACGGAAAGGCCCTGAGTGACAGCGTCCCGCCCTCGTAACGCCACCGGGAACGATCCCGGCGCCAGGCCGGTCGACAGAAAAGCCATCCAATCGCGGAGGGACTCCGATGTTCGACCACCGGCATAAATTCGAGATCAACTATCTCTATCAGGGCGAGCCACGGGTGCAGATCGCCGAGCTGGACTGCGAGCGCTTACCCCATGGCAAGGCCGCGCTCTACCTGATGGAGCTGCACGCCGACGCTGACGATATTCTGTCCATGGCCAACGCCAGCGAAGAACAACTGCTGGCCTATGCGCAAAAGTTCGGGATCAGCGATATCCGCGTGACCAAGCTGATGCGAACACACAAGCCCGGCACCTCGCCCGGGCATTACCAGCAGCCCTGAGCGCCGGGCCGGCGCTTGTCGATCATCAGGTTTAGCGGTGATAAGCCGCCGACAGCTCGTGCACCGCCTCGAGGAAGGCCCCGGCATGGGCCGGATCGACTTCCGGCGTGATGCCGTGGCCGAGGTTGAACACATGGCCCGAGCCATTGCCGTAGCTGGCGAGGATGCGCGCCACCTCGGCACGGATCGCTGCCGGCTTGGCGTAGAGCACGGTCGGGTCCATATTGCCTTGCAGGGCGACCTGCGCACCGACGCGCCGCCGCGCTTCGCCGATGTCGCAGCTCCAGTCCAGGCCCAGGGCATCGGCGCCAGTGGCGGCCATGGATTCGAGCCACAAACCGCCGTTCTTGGTGAACAGGATCGCCGGCACCTTGCGCCCGTCGTGCTCGCGGATCAGGCCGTTAACGATCTTCTGCATATAGGCCAGGGAGAACTCCTGGTAGGCCGCCGAAGACAGGTTGCCGCCCCAGGTATCGAAGATCTGCACCGCCTGGGCGCCGGCCTTGATCTGGCCGTTCAGGTAGTGGGTGACCGACTGCGCCAGTTTGTCGAGCAGCGCATGCATGGCCTGGGGATTGTCGTAGAGCATGGCCTTGGACTTGCGGAAATCCTTCGACGAGCCGCCTTCGACCATGTAGGTGGCCAGGGTCCAGGGGCTACCGGAAAAGCCGATCAAGGGCACGCGGCCGTTCAGCTCGCGACGGATGGTGCGCACCGCATCCATCACATAACCGAGGTCTTTTTCCGGATCGGGAATCGGCAGTGCGTCGATATCGGCGGC
>CBIHQF010000082.1:0-10413 GCA_966211665.1 uncultured Pseudomonas sp.
ATATCGAAGTGGCCGCCAGCGCCAGCCGCGAAGAAGTGGAAGCAGCCGCCCGGGCCAACGAGGGCGTGTTGCGCTTTACCGAAGGCCTGAGTATCCGCAAGGTGATTGTGGTGCCGGGCAAGCTGGTCAATATCGTCGCCAACTGATTAACCTCGGCGCGCCCACACAATGGCGCGCCGCACGATTTGCCAAGGGGATACAAAAGATGATCAAACGGAATCTGTTGGTAATTGGCCTGGCCGCCCTGCTCGGCGCCTGCGGCTTTCAGCTGCGCGGCACCGGCGACACCCAATTCGCGCTCAAGGAGCTCGACGTCAGCGCCCGCAATGCCCACGGCGAAACCGTCAAGAGCGTCCGCGAAGCCCTGCAGAACAGCGGCGTCCGCGTCTATAAGGGCGCACCGTACAGCCTGGTGCTAAGCAACGAGCAGGAAGAGCGCAACGCGGCCACCTATACCAGTTCGGCACGCACCGTCGAATACGAGCTGACCCTGAAACTCGACTACGAGATTCGCGGCAGCAAGGACCTGCTGCTCATGAGCGACACCCTGGAAGCCCAGCGCTTCTATACCCAGGATGGCAACAACCTGATCGGCGGAGATCAGGAAGCCGCGCAGATCCGTGTGGAGATGCGCCGCGAGCTGATCCAGCAATTGAGCCAACGCCTGCAGGGCGTCACCCCCGAGCGTCTCGATCAACTGCAGCAAACGGCCGAAGCCAAAGCCAAAGCCGAGGCAGAAGCCCTCGAAGCCGCCCGCCGGCAACAGGAAGCGCTGCCCCAGCAGTCGCCGATCCAACTGCCGATCCCCACGCCGTAAGCCTGGCCGGGCCGCGCAAGCGGCCCCGCTCCCGCCCCGATGAAACTCAACCCAACCCAACTCGGCAAGCATCTCCAGGGCACTCTGGCACCGGTCTATGTGGTCAGCGGCGATGAGCCGCTGCTGTGCCAGGAGGCCTGCGACGCCATTCGCGCCGCCACCCGCCAACAGGGTTTCAGCGAGCGCCAGGTGTTCAACGCCGACGCCAGCTTCGACTGGGGCAACCTCTTGCAGGCCGGCGCCAGCATGTCGCTGTTCGCCGACAAGCGCCTGCTGGAACTGCGCCTGCCCACCGGCAAGCCCGGCGACAAAGGCACCGCCGCCCTGCTCGAATACCTCGGCCGGCCACCGGAAGATACTGTGTTGTTGATCAGCCTGCCGAAACTCGATGGCAGCGCGCAGAAAAGCAAATGGGCCAAGGCGTTGATCGACGGGTCTCACAGCCAATTCATCCAGATCTGGCCGGTCGACGCGCATCAACTGCCGCAATGGATTCGCCAGCGCATGGCCCAGGCCGGGTTGACCGCCAGCCAGGAAGCGGTGGACATGATCGCCGTGCGGGTCGAGGGCAATCTGCTGGCGGCCGCGCAGGAAATCGAGAAACTCAAGCTGCTCGCCGAGGACGGCCAGGTCGACGCCGGCACCGTGCAGGCGGCGGTCGCCGACAGCGCGCGCTTCGATGTATTCGGCTTGATCGATGCGGCGCTCAATGGCGAGGCCGCCCACGCCCAGCGCATGCTCGAAGGCCTGCGCGGCGAAGGGGTGGAGCCGCCGGTGATTCTCTGGGCCCTGGCCCGGGAAACCCGCCTGCTGGCCACCATCGCCCAGCAATATGCCCAGGGCATGCCCCTCGAGAAAGCCTTCAGCGCCGCCCGTCCGCCGGTATGGGACAAACGCCGGCCGCTGGTCGGCAAAGCCCTGCAGCGCCACTCCGCGAAACGCTGGGCGCAATTGCTGTTGGACGCGCAGCGCATCGACGCGCAGATCAAAGGCCAAGCCCCCGGCGACCCCTGGAGCGCCCTGAGCCTGTTGACCCTGAGCATCTGCGGCCAACGCCTGGGCCTGGCCAGCGATAGCGGCCTGTAACGTCCTGCCTCAGCAACCTGTAGGAGGCGCAACAATCAAAGCATCGCCCCGAGGTCGGGCCTCCTACACGCCCGGCCGGCGAACCGTTCCAATCCAGTGTCCCTGCCCGACTAGATGCAGCACCTGTAGGAGGCCCGCCCCCGCGGCGAATGCAGCCCGCAGGGCTGCCCGGCCTGAAACGCTCTTTACGCCGCCACCCAACTGGACATTTTTTGCACAGCGGCGCATCATTCGCCCGCCCGCGGATAGCGGGGTCGCCAATGAGGAAAGCACATGGCCAAACAGCGCAAGAAAAGCCCCAATAGGGCTAAATCCCTGATCGCCCAGCCACTGTTCCGCTGTCGCCAGGAAAAACCGAGTAAAGGTAAAGGCAGTTATCGCCGCGAAGCCTCCCACCAAAAAAGGGAGGCTTCGGGGGTTATGGCCGCCGGAAAAAACAGGTCGCAGCCCGCATCCCGCCCCAACCATGCTAAGGTAGCGCCCTGCAAAACGTGTTGAGACCACCATGCCCAGCCTGTTTCTTCGTGGCTTGTTCCACATCGCCACGTCCTGCGTCTGCCTCCTGTTGACCGCCTGCGCCGAAGTGCCCGCGCAATCCTTGGCCAACCCTGCGCCGCCCCCTGCCGTGTCCACCGCTCTCGCGCCCGCCGCCCCGGTAGAAGCGAAAGCGCTCAGTTTCGACGAATGGCGCAACCTGCTGCGCAGCGACGCCATCGCCGCCGGCATCGACCCCGCGCTGTTCGACCGCGCTTTCGCCGGCCTCACGCCGAACCCGGATGTGATAGCCGCCGACAGCAGCCAGCCGGAATTCACCCGCCCCGTCTGGGAATACCTCGACGGCGCCTTGTCGCCGCTACGCATCGCCCAGGGCCGCACCTTGCGCCTGCAACACCGCGACACGCTCAAAGCGATCAAAAAGCAGCACGGTGTCGACCGCGAAGTGCTGCTGGCCATCTGGGGGCTGGAAAGCAATTTCGGCGGCAATATCGGCAACCATAATGTCCTCCGCTCGCTGGCGACCCTGGCTTACGAGGGCCGGCGCCAGGTGTTCTGGCGCAGCCAGCTGCTCGCCGCGTTGCAGATTCTGCAACACGGCGATGTCACCCCGGAGCGCCTGATCGGCTCATGGGCCGGCGCCATGGGGCAAACCCAATTCATGCCTACCACCTATAACGAGCACGCGGTGGATTTCGACGGCGACGGCAAACGCGACCTGTGGAACTCCCCGGCCGACGCACTGGCCTCGGCCGCGCACTACCTGCAAGCCTCGGGCTGGCAAAAAGGTCAGCCGTGGGGCTTCGAGGTCCAGCTGCCGCAGAACTTCGACTACACTCTGGCCGACCCGGAAGTTCGCCGCGGCCTGATCGATTGGATGGCGCTGGGGCTCAAGCCGCTCAACCCGGAGATCCGCGAAGACGCCGACGACGAGGCCCTGGCCACCCTGTTGCTGCCCGCCGGCCACCGTGGCCCGGCGTTTCTGCTGCTGAGCAACTTCCGCAGCATCCTCAAGTACAACAACTCGACCTCCTATGCCCTGGCCATCGGTTTGCTCTCCGATGCCCTGCGCGGTCGCGACGGAGTGCAGACCGCCTGGCCCCGCGAAGATCGCCAACTGAGCCGTAGCGAGCGCATCGAACTGCAGGAACTGCTGGCGCGCAACGGCCTGGAACCCGGCCCCGCCGACGGCATCATCGGCGCCAACACGCGCAAGGCGGTACGCGCCTTTCAGCTGAAACAAGGCTGGCCGGCCGATGGCTATCCGCACTACCACCTGCTCGAGCAATTGCGGAAGAATTAACAGGCGCGAATAATCGATCGCTCCCCCCAGTCTGACTCAGTGCTCGGCCTGCTAACCCATAAAATCCAATGTTTTATGGCTGACGGGTTGTAACCATGCACCACCCTGCGCAAGCCGCGACCGCACGGCGCTCGACGGACTGAACGGTCAGCTTCTGTGGTAGACTGCGCGGCGGCCACAAGCCGCCTCGTCCCCGGAGCCTCTAGCGGAGCCCAGAAAGCCGATGTCCGATACCTCCCAGCCAAACACCGTTGCCAGCGGCGAAAAATTCCGCACCACTCAGGGCATCACCGCGATCAAGGACGGGCAGAAGCGCCGCCCCTCCAGCGAACCCCAGGTGTTCGAACCCAAACCCAAGTGGCTGCGGGTCAAGGCACCCGGCGGCAGCCGCTTCGAAGCGGTCAAGCGTAATGTAGGCGAACACCGCCTGAGCACCGTTTGTCAGGAATCCCACTGCCCGAACATGGGCGAATGCTGGTCCAACGGCACCGCCACCATCATGCTGATGGGCTCGGTGTGCACCCGTGCCTGCCGCTTCTGCGCGGTGGATACCGGCAATCCGAATGGCTGGCTGGATCTGGAAGAACCACAGAACACCGCCAAGTCGGTGGAGCTGATGGCGCTGCGCTATATAGTGCTGACCTCGGTGGACCGCGACGACCTCGACGACGGCGGTGCCGCTCACTACGCCGCCTGTGTCCGGGCGATCAAGGAACGCACTCCGCAGGTGGTGGTGGAAGCCCTGACCCCGGACTTCGACGGCGACCTGCAGGCCATCGAGCGCGTGGTGGACTCCGGCCTCGAGGTGTTCGCGCAGAACGTCGAGACGGTCAAGCGCCTGACCCGTGAAGTGCGCGACCCGCGCGCCGGCTATGAGAAGACCCTGCGCGTACTGGAACACGCCAAGCGCCATCGTCCGCAGATGCTGACCAAGACCAGCCTGATGCTGGGGCTGGGCGAGACCGACGAGGAAATTCTCGAAACCATGGATGATCTGCGCGCCATTGGTGTGGACATCCTCACCCTCGGCCAGTATCTGCAACCCACGCGCAACCACTTGAAGGTTCAGCGCTGGGTCAGCCCGGAAGAATTCAATCGCTTGCGCGACATCGGCCTGGAAAAGGGCTTCATGGAAGTGGCCGCCGGCCCGCTGGTGCGTTCCAGCTACCGCGCCGACAAGGTTTTCGAGAAGAACAACCTGGGCCTGGCCGCCCCTGCGCCGGTGCCCGGCCAGCAGGTCGACAGCAGCCTGATTCCGACGCTCAACCTGAGCTAAGAACTCCCGGGTTACGCCCTGGGTTACGCCTTCGGCTAACCCAGGCTACGATCCTGCCCCCTGTCGGATTACCGATGCCCAAGCGCCTGGGCACCAGGTAGTGGCTGCGTAGCCTATTTATCCTCCACGCCCCGATCTAGCAGCCTATTGCGCCCGTCAGGGTCTGCTGCTGCGCGTAGTCGAGGTGCTTGACCAACTGCTCACGCAAGCGGGCGCTGACCTCGGAAAACTCCACCGGCCCAGCCACCAAGTCGGCCAACTGGGTCATGGCCATGCCGGCATAACCGCAAGGGTTGATGCGCTGGAACGGCTGCAAGTCCATGTCCACGTTCAACGCCAGGCCATGGAAACTGCGGCCGTTACGGATGCGCAGGCCGAGGGAGGCGATTTTCGCGCCGTCCACGTACACCCCAGGGGCGTCTGGCTTGGCATTGGCGGTAACGCCGTAGCCGGCCAGAGTGTCGATCAGGCTGCGCTCGATGCGGCTGACCAATTCGCGCACGCCGATGCCGCTGCGGCGCACATCGAGCAACAGATAGGCGACCAGTTGGCCGGGGCCGTGATAGGTCACCTGGCCGCCGCGGTCGACCTGCACCACCGGGATATCGCCGGGGAACAGCAGATGCTCGGCCTTGCCGGCCTGGCCCTGGGTGAACACCGGCGGATGCTGGAGCAACCAGATTTCATCCGCGGTGTTCGCATCGCGCTCGTTGGTGAAGCGCTGCATGGCTTGCCAGGTCGGCTCGTAGGCAACCTGGCCCAGCTCGCGAAAGCCGAGCGGCAGGTTCATCAGAGAACCATATGCACGCGCCCGGTGGCGCGCAGGTCGACATGGATGGCTTGCAGTTGCTCGACACCGGTCGCGGTGATCAGCACCTGCACCGAGAGGAAACGGCCATTGCGGCTATCGCGCACCACCAGGCTGCCGGCATCGAAATCCGGGGCATGCCGTTGCATCACCTCGATCACCAGCTCGGTGAAGCCTTCGCCGGCCTCGCCAATCACCTTGATCGGGTAACGCTCGCAGGGAAATTCGATTTTTGGAGCTTGAACATCGGTATCGGTCATGGCGTCAGCGGGCTTTTGGCCCGTCCCAATGCAGAGCACCCCTGTGGGGGTGCTCGGGGTCAGATCAGTTGAACAGTCCGTAGAAGAACAAACGGATGCTATCCCACACCCGACGGAAGAAACCACCCTCCTCGATCGTCTCCAGGGCCACCAGGTCGGCGCTGTGCACCACCTCGTCACCGAGCTTGACTTCGACCTTGCCGACCACATCGCCGGCCTGGATAGGCGCGATCAGTTGCGGATTCAGGGTCATACCGGCTTGCAGCTTCTCCAGCTGGCCTTTGCTCAGGGTCAGGGTCAGGTTTTCCGCCAGACCGGCCTTGAGCTGGTTGCTCGCGCCTTTCCAGACCTGGGCCTGGGCCAACTCGGCGCCCTTCTCATAGAAGGTGCGGGTTTCGAAGAAGCGGAAACCGTAGGTCAGCAGTTTCTGGGTTTCCGCCGCGCGGGCCTGTTCGCTGTCGGTGCCGAACACCACCGAAATCAGGCGCATGCCGTCGCGCACGGCGGAAGACACCAGGCAATAGCCGGCCTCTTCGGTGTGCCCGGTTTTCAGACCGTCGACGGTCTTGTCGCGCCACAGCAACAGATTGCGGTTCGGCTGCTTGATGCCGTTCCAGAGGAACTCTTTCTGCGCATAGATCGCATAGTGCTGCGGGTCTTCGTAGATGATCGCGCGGGCCAGCTTGGCCATGTCCTTGGCCGAGGAATAATGCTCCGGGTGCGGCCAGCCGGTGGCGTTCTGGAACTGGCTGTTGCTCATGCCCAGGCGCTGGGCATGGCTGTTCATCATGTCGGCGAAGGCCTCCTCGCTGCCGGCGATATGCTCGGCGATCGCCACGCTGGCATCGTTGCCGGACTGGATGATGATGCCGTGCAGCAGGTCGTCGACCGACACCTCGTTACCCACTTCGATGAACATCTTCGAACCGCCCATGCGCCAGGCTTTCTCGCTGATGCGCACCATGTCGGTTTCTTTGATCTGGCCGCGGTTGATATCCAGGGTCGCCAGATAAGCGGTCATCATCTTGGTCAGGCTGGCCGGCGGCAAACGCTCGTCGCCGTTGTGTTCGACGAGGATATTGCCGCTGGCGGCATCCATCAGCACATAGGATTTGGCGGCCAACTGCGGCGGTGCCGGCACGACCACCTGGCTGGCCCAGGTGACTGGCGCGACGAGCAAAAAGATCGAAAAGACGAGGCGTTGCGTAAAGCTGGTGATATTCATCCGTATCTCTGGGTTGCTGAGGGTCGAACAGAGCCCTGACGGGCCAATGGGTTGCTGCGAGCGGGCGGTTCGCCGCTTGTGTTTAGTCCTGTCGCGGGTCGATAAGTTGCCGCCTCAATCCGGTCTGATCAGGGTCGTTGGGCCGAGGTTGGCCAGGCGCAGGCTGTCCTGCAACCGCTCAGCCTCGCCCTGGCTGCTCAACGGGCCGAGGCGCACGCGGTGCAGAATCTGCTGGTTGCGCACCACTGAGCTGATGAACACCGGGGCAGTCACCGTATCGCTCAATTTGGCCTTCAGCAGCTCCGCAGCGTCCGGGTTGGCGAAGGCGCCGACCTGGAGATACAGGCCAGAGACTGCGACTGAAGCGTTTTTTTTTGCGTCGATCTGCACGGGGAGCACCGCGGCGGCGTGCTGCTGCGGGGGCGGCGAGTACTGTTCGAGCGGCTGGCTAATCGGTTGCGCGACGGTCTTGACCGGCTCGGCCTGCCGCGGCTGCGCCAGCACCATGGGCACCGGGCGCCCCTGCTGGGCCCACCACTCGTGCGGGTCGATACCCTCGACCTTGACCCGTGCCGTACCCTTTTCCGCATAACCGAGCTTCTTCGCCGCGGCGAAGGACAGGTCGATGATCCGATCCGAATAGAACGGCCCGCGATCGTTGACCCGCAGGATCGCGCTCTTGCCGTTCTCCAGGTTGGTCACCCGCACGTAGCTGGGCAGCGGCAGGGTCTTGTGCGCGGCGGTCATGCCATAGAGGTCGTAGGTTTCACCGTTGGCAGTGGCCTGACCGTGGAATTTGGTGCCGTACCAGGAGGCCGGGCCTTCGGCGCGATAGCGGCGGGCATCGGCGATCGGGTAATACTGCTTACCGAACACCGTATAGGGGCTGGATTTGACCCGTCCGTAATGGGGCATGGGCACGGCGTCGGGAATCCGCGAGACATCGACGTCCCACCAAGGCGCACCGTCGCGATGCGGGCGGGAGAAATCGTCCGGCCCGGAAATCGCGGCGCCCGGCTGCACGGGCGCGACCGGTTGCGGCGCACGGGTCGAAGAACAGCTCGCCAGCAATACGGCCAGGGCGCCGCAGGCAGCGAGCTTGAATGGCAAGCCCGTCATGGTTGGTTACCTCGCGCTTCGACCATCAATTCGGCCAATTGATTGACCGCCATGGCGTACATCACGCTGCGGTTGTAGCGGGTAATGACGAAGAAGTTAGGTAAGCCTAGCCAATATTCCGCGCCTTCGGCACCTTCGAGGCGAAAGGCGGTGACCGGCAACAGGTCGTCCAGCGGATCGGCGCTGGTCCAGCCGAGGCCGCGCAGCTCGGTGACGTTCTTCACCGGATCGAGGCCGACAGTCAGGCCCTGCTCGGCCGCATCGCCCTCGATGCTGGCGGCGCTGACCACCGGTTCGCCCGGTTGCCAGCCATGGCGCTTGAAATAGCTGGCGACACTGCCGATGGCATCCACCGGGTTGCTCCAGATATTGATCCGGCCGTCGCCGTCGAAATCCACCGCGTAGGCGCGAAAGCTGCTCGGCATGAACTGCGGCAGCCCCATGGCGCCGGCGTAGGAGCCGGTCAGGGTCAGCGGATCGACCTGCTCTTCGCGGGCCAACAGCAGGAACTCGCGCAGCTCCTTGCGGAAGAAAGGCGCACGCGGCGGATAATCGAACGCCAGGGTCGACAAGGCATCGACCACCCGATAACCGCCGGTATTGCCGCCGTAAAAGGTTTCCACGCCGATGATCGCCACTATCACCTGCGGCGGCACGCCGTATTCCGCCTCGGCGCGCTTGAGCGCGTCCTCGTGTTCGCGCCAGAACTCCACGCCGCGGGATATCCGCGAATCGGTGATGAATATCGGCCGATAGTCCTTCCAGGGTTTGACCTTTTCCGCCGGCCGCGAGATGGCGTCGATGATGTTCTGCTTACGCTCGGCGGCGGCGAACAGGCTGACCAATTGCTCGCTGGCGAAGCCGTAGTCGCGGGTCATCTCCGTGACGAACTCGGCGACCTGCGGCGAACTTTCGTATTCGCCGGCAAGGCTCGCTTGCGCCCATCCCAATACCCCGGCCAAAGCCAGCCAAGGTGCATGTCGTGCAGCCCTGCCACGCAGTACTCGCATTGAACTCATAACCCCGATTAACCCTTTGCCATCCACTTACGGTGCGTATGGATGGACATCAAAATGCCGAACCCTGCCAGCAGGGTGATCAGCGAAGTTCCGCCGTAACTGATGAACGGCAATGGCACCCCCACCACCGGCAGGAGCCCACTGACCATACCGATATTGACGAAGACGTAAACGAAGAAGGTCATCGTCAGGGCACCGGCGAGCAGCTTACCGAACAGCGTCTGCGCTTGCACGGTAATCACCAGGCCGCGTGCGATCAACAGCAGGTAAATCAACAACAACAGGCACACCCCGACCAGGCCGAACTCCTCGGCCAGCACCGCGATGATGAAGTCGGTGTGGCTTTCCGGCAAAAAGTCCAGGTGCGACTGGGTGCCGAGCAACCAACCCTTGCCCAGCACGCCACCGGAGCCGATGGCGGCCTTCGATTGGATGATGTTCCAGCCGCTGCCCAGGGGATCGCTTTCCGGGTTGAGGAAGGTCAGTACGCGCTGCTTCTGGTATTCGCGCAGCACGAAGAACCACATGGCCACCGCGATCGGCACCAGCGCCGCGACCGCGCCGCCGATCCAGCGCCACTGCAAACCGGCGATGAACAGCACGAAGACGCCCGAGGTGATGATCAGCAGCGAGGTGCCGAGATCCGGTTGCAGCAGAATCAGCACGAAGGGCACGCCGATCAACATCATGCTGATGCAGATATGCTTGAGGCGCGGCGGCAGACTGCGTTTGGACAGGTACCAGGCGATGGTCGCCGGCATGATGATCTTCATGAACTCCGACGGCTGGAAGCGGATCACCCCGGGGATATTGATCCAACGCGTGGCGCCCATGGCGTTGTGGCCCATGACATCCACCGCGATCAACAAGCCCACCCCGGCGAGATAGCCCAGCGGCACCCAGCGCGCCATGAAGCGCGGGTCGAACTGGGCGATGACCAGCATGCCGACCAGACCGATGGCGAAGGAGCTGGCCTGTTTGGTCACCAGATCGACGTTCTTGCCG
>CBIHQF010000083.1:0-10332 GCA_966211665.1 uncultured Pseudomonas sp.
ATCGCCCCCCATAAGGCGCCATTCTGGTAGAGCACGCCGAAGTGCTGCTGCAACGCCGCGCGACTGTCCTCGTCGTGCGCCCAGAAGTCTTCGCCATCGAACAGCACCCGCCCGGCCAACGGCGCCTGCAAACCGATCAGGTGTCGTAATAACGTGCTCTTGCCGCAGCCACTGCCGCCCATGATCACGAAGATTTCGCCGCGACGGATGGCGAAATTCAGATCGCGCTGGATAACCAGCTTGCCATAGCCGGCGCTGAGACCTTCGGCGACCAATATCGCTTCGCTCATCTCAGATCCCCAGGCGGGTGAATATCAGGGTGATCAGCGCATCGCTCACCACCAGCGCCACCAGGATACTGACCACCGCGCCCGTGGCGGCTTGACCGACGGCCTGGGCGTTGCGGCCGCTGATCAAACCGTAATAGCAGCCGATCAACCCGATCAATACGGCGAACACCAGGCTTTTGAAAATTCCGACGAAAAAATCGGTCAGGTTGAGCATTTCCATGCTTTGCGACAGATACAGCGCCGCGGAGATATCGAACAACCCGGAGCCGATGATAAAGCCGCCGAGGATGCCCAGGGCGTCAGCGAATACGCAGAGCAACGGCATGCTCACCAACAGCGCCAGCACACGCGGCAACACCAGGAACTCCAGCGGCGGGAAGCCGAAGGTCTTCAACGCGTCGATCTCTTCGTTGGCCTGCATGCTGCCAAGTTCGGCGGCATAGGCGGCGCCGGTGCGCCCGGCCATGATCACTGCGGTCATCAAGGCGCCCATCTCGCGGGTCATGCCGATGGCCACCATATTGGCGATATACAGCTGAGCGCCGAAGGCTTCGAGCTGGGCCGCGCCGACGAACGCGAGAATCAGCCCCACCAGGGTGGCGATCAGCGCGACTATCGGCAAAGCGCCGGGCCCGCATTGCTGCAACGCCAGCCAGAAATCGCCGGCGCGCATGCGCCCGCGTCCGCCCAGTTGCCGCCCCAGGGCCAACACCACTTCGCCGAGAAAGCTGCAGGCCCTGCCAATAGCCGCCAGCACGCCGAGCGCCAACAAGCCCAGGCGCGACACCGGACCGAAGCGCATCGGCGGCTCGCCTTGCGCCTGAGTGGATGGCGTCGCAGCCATTTGCAGCATCCGCGCCGCGCCGTCGGGCAGGTTTTGCCAACGAAGCTCCACTCCCGCGGCGCCGGCCAAACGCTGCAACCGACGCAGCAGCGCCAGCAGGCTGCTATCCCAGGCCGTGACCGCCACGTCCACCGGCAGTTGCGCCGGCAGTTCGCGCTGGCTGCGCCACACAGCGTCGAGATCGGGTTTACCGACATTCAGCAGCCAGGCACCACCCACGTTCAGGCGCAGTTGCTGACCGCCCTGTCCCGACCATTGCAGGCTGGCCTGCTGCCTCTTATCGTTCATTCGGCCTCCTTGTAGCAGGCCAATTGAAAAACCACCCGGGCCTTTCAACGGCCTGTTAGCCGAGCGTCTCCACCAACAGCGCGTCGACGCGCTGGAAACCGCGCGGCAACTTGTTCCCGCGACGCCCGCGCTCGCCCTTGTAATGTTCCAGATCGTCGGCCTTGAGCGACAGGGTACGCTTACCCGCCTGCAATACCAGGGTCGCCCCCACCGGCAGCACGGCCAAGTCGGTGAGGTACTCCTCGCGGCTGGCGACACGCTCGCCGGGAATGCCGATGATCTTGTTGCCTTTGCCTTTCCCCAGTTGCGGCAAATCGCGCACCGGGAACAGCAGCAGGCGCCCCTCGGTGGTGACGGCGGCCAACCAATCCTCTTCGCGATTGGCCAACGGCTTGGGCGGTACCACCAAAGCGCCGCTGGGCAGGCTGAGCAGGGTCTTGCCAGCCTTGTTCTTGGCTTGCAGGTCCTCACCCTTGACCACGAAACCGTAACCGGCATCGGAAGCGATCACATAGAGGGCATTGTCGTCCGGCAACAGCACGCACTCGAAGGTCGCCCCCGGCGGCGGTTGCAGGCGGCCGGTCAAGGGTTCGCCCTGGCCCCTCGCCGACGGCAGCGAATGGGCGGGCAGCGAATAACTGCGCCCGGTCGAATCGATAAATACCGCGTATTGATTGGAGCGCCCCGGCGCGGCGACCTTGAAGCCGTCGCCGGCCTTGTACGACAGGCCCGTGGCATCGATATCATGGCCCTTGGCGCAGCGTACCCAGCCCTTCTCGGACACCACCACCGTGACCGGCTCGGTCGGCAGCAGCTCGGTTTCCGACAGAGCGCGGGCTTCGGCGCGGGCGACGATCGGCGAACGGCGGTCGTCGCCATAGGTCTCGGCGTCCGCGATGATTTCTTCGCGCACCAACTTCTTCAGCTTGGCTTCGCTGCCGAGCAGGCTTTGCAATTTGGCGCGCTCCTTGGCCAGGGCTTCCTGCTCGCCGCGGATCTGCATCTCTTCCAGCCGCGCCAATTGGCGCAGGCGGGTTTCCAGAATGTATTCGGCCTGCACGTCAGTGAGCCCGAAGCGCGCCATCAACACCGGCTTGGGCTGGTCTTCGGTGCGGATGATATGGATCACTTCATCGAGGTTGAGGAAGGCGATCAAGCGGCCTTCCAACAGATGCAGGCGATGCTCGACCTTATCCAGGCGGAACTGCAAACGCCGGCGCACGGTGCCGACGCGGTACTCCAGCCATTCGCGCAGCATCTGCCGCAGGTTTTTCACCTGGGGCTTGCCGTCGAGGCCGATGACATTGGTGTTGACCCGGTAGCTGGATTCCAGCTCGGTGGTGGCGAACAGGTGCTGCATCAGTTCGTCCGCATCGACCCGGTTCGAGCGCGGAATGATCACGATGCGGCAGGGGTGCTCGTGGTCCGATTCGTCGCGCAGATCGGCGACCATCGGCAATTTTTTCGCCTGCATCTGCCCGGCGATCTGCTCCAGCACCTTGGAGCCGGAGACCTGATGGGGCAGCGCGGTGACCACGATATCGCCGTCTTCGATACGGTAGACGGCGCGCATGCGCACCGAGCCGCGACCGGTTTCGTAGATTTTCAGCAAGTCCGCGCGGGGCGTGATGATCTCCGCCTCGGTTGGATAATCCGGGCCCAGCACGTGCTCGCAGAGCTGCTCGACCGTGGCGTCCGGCTGGTCGAGCAGACGGATGCAGGCCGCGGCGACCTCGCGCAGGTTATGCGGCGGCACGTCGGTGGCCATGCCCACGGCGATGCCGGTGGTGCCGTTGAGCAGGATATTCGGCAGCCGCGCCGGCAGGGTCGCCGGCTCGTTGAGGGTGCCGTCGAAGTTCGGTACCCAATCGACGGTGCCCTGACCCAGCTCGGTCAGCAATACCTCGGAGTAACGCGACAGGCGCGCCTCGGTGTAACGCATGGCGGCGAAGGATTTCGGATCGTCCGGCGCCCCCCAGTTGCCCTGGCCGTCGACCAGGGTGTAACGGTAGCTGAACGGCTGTGCCATCAACACCATGGCCTCGTAACAGGCCGAGTCGCCGTGGGGGTGGAACTTGCCGAGCACGTCGCCGACGGTGCGCGCCGACTTCTTGTGCTTGGAGTCGGCATCCAGGCCGAGCTCGCTCATGGCGTAAACGATGCGCCGCTGCACCGGCTTCAAACCATCGCCGATATGCGGCAGGGCGCGGTCCATGATCACGTACATCGAATAGTTGAGATAAGCCTGCTCGGTGAAATCGGCAAGGGAGCGGCGTTCGACACCGTCCAGGCTCAAATCGAGGGGTTCGCTCATGCGGGCCTCATTGCAAGTAAATTAGTGAAGCGAAGTCGTCTGGCGCAGCACCAGCGTACCGCCCTTCTGAGTGAATTCGAGTTGTTTCAGGGCACTCATGCCCAAAAGCACTTCCTCGCCCTCCATGCCCGGGGTGACCAGGGCGGCGACGTCGTACAAGCGGATCTCGCCCAGCTCCAGGCTGTTCAGGCGCGTACGGTAGCCGGTAACGGTGCCATTGGCGGTTCTTGTCTGCACCGGCGCGCCGCGCACCAGGCCCAGGCGCTCGGCCAGCGCGGCGGGTATGGCGACCGCGGTGGCGCCGGTATCGAGCAACAAGGTGACGCTCACCCCGTCGATCTTGCCATCCAACAGATAATGACCGCCGCGGCTGCTCAGCAGTTGCACTTCGATATAGCCGTCGCCGTGCACCGATTGCGGGGTCCGATTGGGGTTATCGCGATGCGTCTCCCATTGCCCGAAAAAGTGCGTGGCCAGTGCCAGGGCCGCGACCCAGGCCATGATCAACATGACCCGTCCGGCGCGTTGGCCAGGCGCCGGCGTGCTCACTTGGCTTGTCCCCAGCCGCCCTTGGGCGCGGCGAAACGCCAGACGATCGGCCGCTGCTCGCCGTCGGCACGGTCGAAGCCACCGTTATCGACGCCTATCCAGGCGCCCTCGGCATCGATCCACAGCGCTTCGGCCATGCCATAGGACGGTGGATAACGCCGCTCCGGCGTCAGCGCCTCGGCGGCGAACGACCAACAGCGCTCGACTTCGCCGGTACTCGGCTTGCGCCGGCAAATACGGTGTGCCTGACGTTCGAGGGTGAAGAGCTTGTCGGCGTGAAAGGCCAACCCGGAATAATCCACGGGCGCGGGCTCGTCGCCCAATTGCGACGGCGACGGCTCGCTGCCGCCTTCGCTCTGCAACACGCAGCCGCCGGTGCAGCGCCAGCTCGAACGCTGCTTATGCAGCACCAGCAAACCACGGCGCTGCGCTTCGGCCGCCAACCACAGGCGTGCGCCCTCGGCATCCACGGCGATGCCCTCAAATAACGAATTGAAGTGCAACAACATGCCGCTGGCCCGCGCCTGGCGCACCAGGCCATCGGGCAACGTCAGCCATTGCGGCTCGCCGGCCATGGGCAGCAGCAATACCGCGGCCTGGCTTTCGCTGACCAGATAGCGGTTGCCCAGGGCATCGCAGGACAGTCCTTCGAAATCCAGCTCGCCGCCGCGCGCCGCACCGGCGACCCAGCTGCGCATGCGCAAGCCCCAGGGCAACGCGGTCTGCGGCGCGGGCGGGGCGACGAAAACTTCGGCCTCGGCCCGCCACACCGCTTCGCGGGCATCCAGACGATAGACCCGGTCATCGTCGCGGTCGGATACCGCCCAGAGCGCATCGCCACACCAGGCCAGCCCGGACAGATTGCCGCCGACGATGCCCTCGACCGGGTGCTCGCTGAGTAGCTTCAGCTCAGCGGGCGCCGGCGTATCGGCCAGGACCGGGGTGACCGCCAGCAGCAAAACGGCGAATAAACGCCGCATCAGAGCAACACCTCGGCCAGGTTGCCCTTGGACTCCAGCCAGGATTTACGGTCGCCGGCACGCTTCTTCGCCAGCAGCATGTCCATGATTTCCTGGGTGCCGGGGTAGTCGTCCAGGGTCAGTTGCACCAGGCGCCGGGTATTGGGGTCCATGGTGGTTTCGCGCAGTTGCGGCGGGTTCATCTCGCCGAGGCCTTTGAAGCGGGTGACCTGCGGCTTGCCGCGGCGCTTCTCGGCGACCAGGCGATCGAGAATGCCGTCGCGTTCGGCCTCGTCCAGGGCGTAGAAGATCTCCTTGCCCAGGTCGATGCGGTACAGCGGCGGCATCGCCACATAGACGTGACCCGCGTCCACCAACGCGCGGAAATGGCGAACGAACAGGGCACAGAGCAGAGTGGCGATGTGCAGACCGTCGGAGTCGGCGTCGGCGAGAATGCAGATTTTGCCGTAACGCAACTGCGCCAGGTCGCTGGAACCGGGGTCGATGCCGATGGCCACGGCGATGTCGTGCACTTCCTGGGATGCCAGCACCTCGCTGCCATCCACCTCCCAGGTATTCAGAATCTTGCCACGCAGCGGCATGATCGCCTGGAACTCCTTGTCCCGCGCCTGCTTGGCCGAGCCGCCGGCGGAGTCGCCTTCGACCAGGAACAATTCGGAACGCATCGGCTCCTGCCCCGCGCAATCGGCGAGTTTGCCGGGCAACGCCGGGCCCTGGGTGATGCGCTTGCGCTCGACCTTCTTACCGGCCTTGAGGCGACGGTTGGCGTTGCTGATCGCCAGTTCGGCAAGCTGCTGACCCAACTCCGGGTGGGCATTGAGCCACAGGCTGAAGGCGTCCTTGACCACGCCGGCGACGAAGGCCGAAGCCTCGCGCGAGGACAGGCGCTCCTTGGTCTGGCCGGAGAATTGTGCGTCCTGCATCTTCATCGACAGGACGAAAGCGATGCGCTCCCAGATATCTTCGGGCGCCAGTTTCACCCCGCGCGGCAGCAAGCTGCGGAACTCGCAGAACTCGCGCATGGCGTCCAGCAAACCCTGGCGCAGGCCATTGACGTGGGTGCCGCCCTGGGCCGTGGGAATCAGGTTGACGTAGCTTTCCTGCAACGTCTCACCGCCTTCCGGCAGCCACAACAGGGCCCAGTCGACGGCTTCTTTATTACCGGCCAAGGTGCCACAGAAGGGTTCGTTGGGCAGACGCTCGAACTCGCTGACCGCGTCCACCAGATAAGAACGCAGGCCGTCCTCATAGAGCCACTCGACCCGCTCGCCGCTGGCCTTGTCCTCGAAGCTGACATTCAAGCCGGGGCAGAGTACGGCCTTGGCCTTGAGCACATGCTTGAGGCGGCTGACCGAGAACTTCGGCGAGTCGAAATACTTGCCGTCCGGCCAGAAATGCACGCTGGTGCCGGTGTTGCGCTTGCCGACCGTGCCCAGCACTTCCAGATCGCTGGCTTTATAGCCATCGGCGAAGGTCATACCGTATTCGTTGCCGTCGCGCTTGACGCGCACCGCGACCCGGGTCGACAGGGCGTTGACCACCGAGATGCCGACACCGTGCAAACCGCCGGAGAACTGGTAGTTCTTGTTGGAGAACTTACCGCCGGCGTGCAGCTTGGTGAGGATCAGCTCGACCCCCGGCACTCCCTCTTCCGGGTGGATGTCCACCGGCATGCCGCGACCGTCGTCGAGCACTTCCAGGGAATTGTCCTCGTGCAGGATCACCTGGATCGAGGACGCATGGCCGGCCAGGGCCTCGTCGACGCTGTTGTCGATGACTTCCTGGGCCAGATGGTTGGGCCGGCTGGTATCGGTGTACATGCCCGGGCGCTTGCGCACCGGGTCCAGGCCGGAAAGGACTTCGATGGCGTCGGCGTTATAGGCGTTCTGTTGAGCCATGGGGTCTCTTGTGGTCAATTGAGAGCGGAAAAGTCGATATCCTGCCATAAATGGCGGGGAATACCGGCGAAAGCGAAGAGCATCGGCAGACGCTCGGCAAAACCCTGAAAACCATGATCGCCACCGGCCTGGATGCGCAACGCACAGGCGCGGTAATAGCCCTGGGCGTCGCGATAATCGAGGGTCTCGTCGGCGGTCTGCAACCATACCTGATAACGCGCGGGATCGTGCGGCGGCGGCACGTCCAGTTCGGCAAGAGCCGTCACGTGATCGGCGGTCAATTCCCAGGTTTCGCCGCTGTAGTAATTTTTTTGCGGCCCCAGGCAGTCATCTAAACAGCCGTCGAAGCGCAGATGCGGGCGCACCGCCGGATTGATCAGCAAGGCACGCAACCCGTGGCGCTCGGCCAAGTGGGTCGCATAGTAGCCGCCTAGCGAGCTGCCGACCAGCAAGGGCCGCCCCAGCTCGAGGATCAGCCGCTCGAGCTGGGCGATGGACTGGCGCGGGTGATGATGCAGGGCCGGCACCCGTAACCTGTCGGCCAGGCCCATCTGCGTCATGGCTCGCACCAACTGGCTGGCCTTCAGGGAAGCGGGCGAGCTGTTAAGGCCGTGGATATAAAGGATGTTTGCGGTGTTTTCAGTCATGGAGCGGGAGGCTACTAGGACAGGGCCGCAAGCTGCAAGCTGCGCGGTGCGCTACCGATCCAAACACCGTGCGCCTTTCGCTCTTACTTACCGCTTATGGCTCGCTGCTTGCCGCTTGGCTCAATACCCCTTGACGCTGTAATCGACCTCGAACTTGATGCCCGTCACCCGCGATACCCCGGTGTCCAGGCGCCCATCGTCGAACAGGCGCAACCAGCGGTAGCCCGGTGCGGTGGTATCGACCTGGAACTCTTCGCTGCCGGGGGCGAACTGCACGCAAGTCGAGGGCGAGGCGAGCAAGCGAATGCTGCCGCGCTGCTGATCGAGCTCCTGGTGGATATGCCCCCAGAGCACCGCGCGCACCTGGTCGAAACGCTCCAGAATGGCGAACAGTGCTTCGGGATTGCGCAAGCCGATGGGTTCCATCCAGCGGCAGCCGATGGAAATCGGATGATGGTGCAGGCAAACCAGGTGATGACGCTCCGGCGCCTCGCTGAGTGCGCGTTCCAGCAACGCCAGCTGATCGTCGGCGAGAAAACCCGGGACCGCACCGGAGATCGACGAGTTCAGCAAGGTGAGCCGCCAATTGCCCAGGTCGATCACCGGCTCCAAAACATCGCTGCCCTGGCTGGCCGCGCGCATGGCCGGCACCTCGTCATGATTACCGGGGAACCAGCGCGCTGGCGCTGGAATGGCCGCGGTCATCCGCTGGAAGCTCCGATATGAGGCCTCGCTGCCATCTTGCGACAGGTCGCCACTGGCGACCACCAAATCGATCTGCGGCTGCTCTTGCAGCACACGCTCGATCACCCGCTGCAAGCTGTCCCGGGTATCCATGCCCAGCAATCTACCCGCCGCTTCGGCGAATAGATGGCTGTCGGATAACTGCACCAGCAGTACAGAGGAATCTGCGGTGGACATAGGCGTGCTCGGCAAGGCCGTCTCCTTGGGCATTGTGAACGAATTATGGTGGCTGGCGCGGCCCGCGGTAAACCCACTAAGCGGGCATGGGTCACAGAAAACCGGGCGCGATCCGGGGCTTGGCTGGTTTATTCAGCGCTTTGCCTCAGCGCACCAACGCCATCTCATGTCCACAGGCTAGACAATGGCTGAGCCATTCGCCGAGAAACAGGTTGAGTTGGGTCTTTTCATCGGGCTGATGCATGGCTGCATTCGGGTAGGGATAGATTCCGCGAAAACGTCGGGCACTTTGCGCGCCCACGACTTCGGCCATGCGTGCGTCGTGATAGACCCGCACTTCCAATTGTGGAACCGGCAGCCAGGGCAGGCTGTGCTCCTGACGCACCTGAATGGTCGAGGTATAGGGGCAGGTCTCCACCACCTCCAGGGCCAACACGCCCAACAAGTGTTCGCCCTGGCTCAAAGCGACACGGCGCGGTTGCGGTTGCTCGCGCATGCCCGGCAGCAGTTGCATCAAGCGTGCATAGTTGGCTTCGCAAGCGGCTTGCAGCTCGACCAGGTCGACCCTGTAGCGCTCGCGCAACAGGTTCACGACCACAACCCCCGCACTTCGATGCGGTTCAACGCCAGCCATTGCAGGGCGATGATGCTCGCAGCGTTCTCGATACGCCCGTCCTTGACCGCATCCAAGGCGTCTTCCAAAGGCCAGACATGCACCCGGATATCTTCGCCCTCCTCGGGCAAACCATGCACGCCACCTGCGCCCTCACTGTCGCAACGACCGATGAACAGATGCACACGCTCGTCCGAGCCGCCCGGCGACGGGTAGTACTGAGTGATCGGCCACAGCGATGTCAGTGTCAGGTTGGCTTCTTCGACCGCCTCGCGTAGCGCCACTTCTTCCGGCTGCTCGTCCTTGTCGATCAGCCCGGCGACCAATTCCAGCAGCCAGGGGTTCTCGCTCTTATGCATGGCGCCGACCCGGAACTGCTCGATCAACACCACCGTATCGCGCTGTGGATCGTAAGGCAGCACGCAGACCGCATCATGCCGCACGAATAGCTCGCGACTGAGCTCGGGGCCCATGCCTCCGGCGAACTGACGATGACGCAACCGCAAGCGATCGAGCTTGTAGAAGCCGCTGAAGCAGGCCTCCCGCTCGATTATCTCAACATCGTCTCGTTGCATAACGACCCCCTATTCAACATGAACGGGCCCTGAGGCCCGTCCCGCTCACATCATCCCGCCATGCACGGCGGCATGGCAAGAACTCCATCAGACCTTGTGATAGAGCTGCGCACCCTGCGCTTTGAACTCTTCCGCCTTGGCCTGCATGCCTTCCTCTATATCCAGGTCGAGGGCGGCGATGCGCTGTTCTTCAGCATAGACCCGAACTTCCTGGGTTATTTTCATCGAGCAGAATTTCGGCCCGCACATGGAACAGAAATGCGCCACCTTGGCCGAATCCTTGGGCAGCGTTTCGTCGTGGTAGCTGCGCGCGGTGTCCGGGTCGAGACCGAGGTTGAACTGGTCTTCCCAGCGGAACTCGAAGCGTGCCTTGCTCAATGCGTTATCGCGGATCTGCGCACCCGGGTGGCCCT
>CBIHQF010000084.1:0-10182 GCA_966211665.1 uncultured Pseudomonas sp.
CCATGTCAGCATGGTTTATGCCATTGCCAGAAGCCACGGGGTGCCGGTCAGCAAAGGCGATTACGATGGTTACCACAGTTATCCGCAGGGGTTCTCGTTCGTGCTGGAAAAATAACCGCCCTGCCCTTCGCTACATCGAGGACGTTCACAATGGCTGAAGTCATAGGTATCGATCACATCTACATCACGGTCTCCGATCTGGCCAGGTCGGAGTTTTTTTATGATCGGGTTCTACTGGACGCGTTGGAGTTCCGCAAAAACAGCTTCACCTTGGCTGGCGATCCCCATATCCAGTACTTCAATAAGCTCTTTGGCGTGGTGTTGCGCCCGGCCCGCGCCAAGGCGGAGCACGACCCCTACTCGCCTGGACTGCATCACTTGTGCCTGCGCGTCGAATCGGCGGCCGACGTCCAGGCGGTCGCCGAGCAGTTGCGTAGCCAGGGCATAGAGGCGAGCGAGGCCAGGCGCTATCCAGAGTACGCCGAGGATTACAGCGCGACCTTCTTTGCGGACCCCGATGGTATCCGTCTGGAAGTGACCAACTATCGCCAGGAGCGGCGTGAGCGGCATGACAAGTGGAACTCACTCAGCGCCTCGTAGCCTGGATAAGCCTTGGCGCGATCCGGGATGGGGGCGATACCGATCCCGGATTGCGCTGCGCTTATTCAGGCTACGGGCTGTTGGGGTGGCCAACGTTCGATCGCCGACAATGTCGCAAGCGACCTTGTCGGGTTACGCGGCGGTCGAGGGCGATGGCGCTGTTTGAACCGTGATAGTCGCCGCTAACCCGACCTACGGCTGCATTCGCCGCGCGGCGCGCTTATTTAATGCGCTGGAAGAAGGCCAATCGGGCGGAACCTTCTTCAATCTTCTCCAGATAGGCCAGGCAGGCTTCAGCGAATGGGCCAGTGCCCCATTTGCCGCAGAGTTCGCTCGCGCGGGCGGCGCTGCTGGCGAACAGCACATCCACATAGGTATCGTCCACGCCCTTCAGGATGGCGTGGCCCAGGAAGCCCTCTTCTCCGGCATAAAGCCCTTCGACCATCCGTTCCACAGCCGCTAAAAGCGCCGACTCGGATATGCCTTGTCTGAGTTTGAAAACGGAAAACTCCATGCCGGAAAAACTCGAAATATCGGGGAGCGCCTTGAGATCCATATGCCTGTCCTTGCGTAGTGGGAAAGCCGCAGCTTAACCACGGCCTGCTGACAGCATGGCGGCAGTAGCTGACCGGGAGAACGCTCCCGGATTGCGCTGGCGCTTATTCGGGCTACGGGTAGACGGCGGCGGTGATCAACCGCCGCTGGCATTCATAAAGCGCAGCACTTTGACTTCGCCGCCGGGGCTGAATTCGTGGCGCCAGGGTTTGCCTTGCAGGGCTTTCTGCACCGCGTCGATGATCGGCTGATCGTCCAGCGGATAGCGCCGCACCAGGGCGCGCAGGTCGATGGAATTCTCGTGGCCCAGGCATAGCAACAGGCGGCCTTCCACGGTCAGGCGCACGCGGTTGCAGGTGCCGCAGAAGTTGTGCGAGTTCGGCGAGATAAAGCCGATGCGCGTGCCGGCGTGGTCCTTGAGGCGGATGTAACGGGCAGGGCCGCCGCTGTGTTCGGCGCTGTCGATCAGCTCATGCCGGCTGGCGATCAGGTTGCGCACTTCCTCGCTGGAGCAATAGGACTCGCCGCGCGAACGGCCGACATCGCCCAGGGGCATTTCCTCGATAAAGCTGATATCCAGTTGCCGCGCGATGGCGTAGTCGACCAGGCGCAGCACTTCGTCGAAGTTGCGCCCTTTCATCACCACGGCGTTGAGCTTGATCCGCTCGAAGCCGGCGTCGCGCGCCGCTTCGATGCCGTCCAGCACCTGGCGCAGGCTGCCGGTGCGGGTGATGCCGCGAAACTTGCCGGGGTCCAGGCTATCGAGACTGATATTCAGGCGCTTGACCCCGGCGTCGGCCAGCGGTTTGGCCAGTTTCACCAGTTGCGAGCCGTTGCTGGTCATCACCAGCTCGCGCAGGCCGGGCAAGGCGGCGACGCGCTGGCACAGTTCGACGATGCCGCTGCGCACCAGCGGTTCGCCGCCGGTCAGGCGGATCTTCTTCACCCCCAGGCCGACGAACAGCGCGGCCAGGCGGTAGAGTTCTTCGAGGCCCAGCACCTGTTGGCGCGGCAGGAAGGTCATGTCTTCGGCCATGCAATAGACGCAGCGGAAATCACACCTGTCGGTGACCGACATGCGCAGGTAATCGATAGTGCGGCCGAAGCCATCCTGCAGTTGTGTGTTCATCCTTCCTCCGATGTCTGCTGCTTGTTGCTGTTCGCATCCAGTGTTAAGTCAGCGATTTCGTAGGGTATCCAGCCATTGCGCTGGTGGATGAAAAAAGCGTCATCCACCCTACCCCCGTTTGCCAGTTTCGTAGCCTGGATTAGCGCCAGCGTAATCCGGGGGAACGGTCTCCCGGATTACGCCTAGGCTAATCCAGGCTACGGGTCAGATGGTTCGACGCCTCGACGGGGGAACGATCATCAACCATCGCGGCTAAAGCCCCTCCCACAGGTCTGCGCTCCCCGTAGATCCTATGTTTATCCACAAGGCCCGCGACTTAGTAGGGTGGATGACGCTTCACCCATCCACCAATTGCGATGGTGGATGAAAAAGGCGTCATCCACCCTACCTGTTCGCGACTGTTGCTATTGCAGCAGCGGCGAATCGGCGCCCTGCAGCTGAATGCCGACGATATCCGCCGCGCCGATCAGGGTTTGCAGGTACTGGGCCACGGCTTTCTGCCAGACGCCCTGCTCCAGCAGTGCGCGAATGGAGCCGGCGACCATTTCGTAGGGCAGCGTCTTGCCCTCCAGGCGTTGGTCGATGCTGACCACATGCCAGCCATAGCGGCTTTCGATCGGTTGACGGGCCAGCCCGGCCGGCAATTTGAACAACTGACGTTCGAACTCGGGCACGGTTTGGCCTTTGCTGATCTGCCCCAGGGACCCGGCCTGAGCTTTGGACGGGCAGGCCGAATGCGCTTGCGCCAGTTCGGCGAAACGCCCGGCATCTTCCTGCAGCAAGGCCAGCAGGCTTTCCGCTTTTTCTTTCGCCAGGCTACGGGCCTCGGCGTCTTCCGGGGCGCATTCGAGCAGGATATGCCGCACGGCCAGCAAGGGCGCGGTGGCATAACGGCTGCTGTTGCCCTCGTAATAACGCCGGCAACTCGCTTCGTCGCACTCGGGCAGCAGCACTTCCCGCTCGATCAGCAGCGCGGTCGCGGCTTCTTCTTCGCTCTGCCCGGGGGCGGGCGTCACGCTCAGACCCAGTTCGACGATGCGTTGCTGCAACAGCTCGCGGATCACCAGCGCCTGGGCGGCGAGAAACAGCGCCTCCTCGCGGCTTTCCGCCGGGTGATATTGCAGTTCCTGGGCCATGGCTTCGGGGGCGATGGTCACACCGTTGACCCGGATGCGCGGCCATTCCTGCTCGCTGCTGGCGATCAGCAGCGGTTCGGCGCTGTGCTCGTGCACCGGGCTCGCGGCAGGCGCTGCCGGCTCCTGGGCCAATTCAGTTTCCAGCACGACGGCGGGCGGCGCTTTTACCTCGCCACAACCGCCCTGCCCCGCATTGCTACCACCACATCCGCATGCCATGACCTGTTCCTCGATTCGTGGAGCGGCTGCCGTATTCCGACAGCCGCTCGTTTTTTGCCGCTATTCCGCTTGTTCGGTCTTTACGCTGTTCAGCTCGGCTTCCGGTTCGTCGGCCGTAGGCCGCGATTCGGGCGCCTGTTGCTGTACCACGGGGGCATCGACCCGCTCGTCGAGCGACTGCTTCTGTCCACCGCAACCACCCTGTCCCGCATTACCGCCACCGCATCCACATCCCATGATCGTTACCTCATTGATTATTGATCGAGCACCCGACGTGCCCGGCCGGTGCTTTACGCCAGCCGGGGCAAGGGCTCAGGCATCCTTGGCTTTCAAGGCATAACCGGGCACCGGCTGCGCCGGCGCTTCGCGAACCGGCTCCTCGAACTGGCGCCCCTTCGGCGACCGTGGCGCGACCGGACGCACGCCCTTCTGCCGGACGATCTGGTAGCGCCGGCCCAGGTACCACACCGGCGCGCTGACGATGTGCACCAGGCGGGTGAAGGGAAACAGCACGAACAGGGTCAGGCCGAGGAACACGTGCAGCTTGTAGACCAGCGCCACCGGCGCGATGGAGGCCGCGGCGGCCACCGGTTGCAGGGTCACGGTGTACTGCGCCCAGTTGGCCAACATCACCATTACCGAACCGTCCATGTGGCTGGTCGAAGCAACGATGGTCAGCAGGCCCAGGACCAGCTGCGCCAGCAGCACGACCAGCACCAGGATGTCCGAGGTGCTGGAGCTGGCCCGTACCCGCGGGTCGCCGAGGCGACGCTTGAGCAGCATCGAGAGGCCGATCAGGCAGAGGATGCCGAAGAAACCACCGGAGACCATCGCCAGCAATTGCTTGTTCTGCGTACTGATGACCGAGTGGTAGAGCGCCTCGGGCATCAACAGACCGACGAAGTGGCCGGCGAGGATGAACAGCACGCCGACATGGAACAGGTTGCTGGCGATACGCATATAGCGCTGTTCGGCCGCCGAGCGGGCGAATATCTGGCTCGAGCCGGCCTTCCAGCTGTATTGCGACAGGTCGAAACGCGCCCAACTGCCGATGATGCAGATGGCCAGGGCGATATAGGGATAGACCCCGAACGCCAGCAGATTGATGTTAGACATTACGCACCTCCTGAACCGGCGCGGCGGCCGGCCCTTCATGCTTGAAATCCACCCAGTGCAACGGCACCGGCATTTCTTCGCGGGCCTTGCCCGGCATCGTCGTCTGGCTCGGGCAGCGGTCCTGCTGCTCGGCCTTGAGGAAATCGACCGCCTCTTCCTCCCAGATCTTGTCGAGGGCTTCGAGCGAGTCGTCGCGCACCTCGGCGGCGACCTGCTGACGCATCTCGGCCACGGCCTGCTGGGGCTCGACCCCGGCGATCTGCAACAGCGCGCGGAAGCACCCGGCATAGGCGCTTTCGCGCTCGTCCAGACGGGTCGCCAGCAGCGCCAGCAGATGGGCGATATCGGCCAGGCCCTCGCGGGCCTCCAGGTCCTCGCGGGTGGAGAGGAACTCCAGGTACAGCGGGATGTAGTCCGGCAACTCCTTCACGCCGATGGCGAAACCGGCGGCTTCGTACTGCGCCAGCATGTCGACCATGGCCTGGCCGCGGTCGCGGGACTCGCCGTGCACATGCTCGAACAACAACAGTGAGAGCGAACGACCACGGCCGAACAGCGCGCCGTAATGCTCCTGGCCATCCATCAGGTCGTTATCGCCGATCAGCGCCAGCAACTCCTGCAGCGCGCCGCGTTGCTGCGGGCTTATCTCGCGTGCGGCGTCGATGGCTTGGGCCAACTCGGCCCGGCCTTCCAGCAACTGCTCGGTCGGGTAATCCAGCAGCAGGGAAATCACCTTGAGAATTTGCATGCTCAGTCCTCCCACAACTGCACGGTTTTCAGGACGTCGCGCTTATTGGCCTTCTTCGCGCCGAACAAGTTGGTGTCCGAGCTGCCGCTACAGCCGCTGCCGAAGCTGAAGCCACAACCGGAACGCTCGGCGAAGGCATCGCTGGTCGCCTCTTCGCGGTGCGCGCTGGGGATGACGAAACGGTCTTCGTAGTTGGCGATGGCCAGGTAGCGGTACATCTCCTCGACCTGCGCCACGCTCAGGCCGGTTTCGTTCAGCACTTGCAGATCCCGCACGCCGTCCACTTGCTCGGCACGCTTGTAGGCGCGCATCGCCAGCAGACGCTTGAGCGCCAGCTTGACCGGCTTTTCGTCGCCGGCGGTGAGCAGGTTGGCCAGGTAACGCAGCGGGATGCGCAGGCTGTCGACATCCGGGATCACCCCGTTCATGCCGACGCTGCCGGCTTGCGCGGCGTTCTGGATCGGCGACAGCGGCGGCACGTACCAGACCATCGGCAGCGTGCGGTATTCCGGGTGCAGCGGCAGCGCCAGCTTCCAGTCGACCGCCAGTTTGTACACCGGGGACTTCTGCGCCGCGTCGATCACCGATTGCGGCACGCCGTCGGCCAGGGCCTGGGCGATGACTTTCGGGTCGAACGGGTCGAGGAACATTTCCAGTTGCTTGTGATATAGGTCCTGCTCGTTCGGCGTGCTGGCCACTTCATGGATGCGGTCGGCGTCGTACAGCAATACGCCGAGGTAGCGGATGCGGCCGACGCAGGTTTCCGAACACACGGTCGGCATGCCGGCCTCGATGCGCGGGTAGCAGAAGATGCACTTCTCGGATTTGCCGCTCTTCCAGTTGAAGTAGATCTTCTTGTACGGGCAGCCGCTGATGCACATGCGCCAGCCGCGGCATTTTTCCTGGTCGATCAGCACGATGCCGTCCTCTTCGCGCTTGTAGATCGCACCGCTCGGGCAGGACGCCGCGCACGCCGGGTTGAGGCAGTGCTCGCACAGACGCGGCAGGTACATCATGAAGGTATTTTCATACTCGCCGTAGATGTCCGCCTGGACCTTGTCGAAGTTCTTGTCCTTACGGCGCTTGGCGAACTCGGTACCGAGAATCTCTTCCCAGTTCGGGCCCCACTCGATTTTCTGCATGCGCTTGCCGGAAATCGCCGAGCGCGGCCGAGCGGTCGGCTGATGCTCGCCGAGGGGGGCGGTGTGCAGGTGCTGGTAGTCGAAATCGAACGGCTCGTAGTAGTCGTCGATGCTCGGCAGGTCCGGGTTGGCGAAGATATTCGCCAGCACGCGGAACTTGCCGCCGATTTTCGGGTTGATCGAGCCGTCCTGGTTGCGCACCCAGCCGCCCTTCCATTTGTCCTGGTTTTCCCATTCCTTGGGGTAGCCGATGCCCGGCTTGGTTTCGACGTTGTTGAACCAGGCGTATTCCATGCCTTCGCGGCTGGTCCAGACGTTTTTGCAGGTGATCGAACAGGTGTGGCAACCGATGCACTTGTCCAGGTTCAACACCATTCCAACTTGTGAGCGAATTTTCATAGTGTCGACTCCTTAACCTGAACCCCAACCTGAACCTTGTGAGATGGCATGGTGCAAACACCATTCGCTATTGCCATTGGTGAGCGAATCTTCATGGCATTAGTCCTCAGATATCTTGCGGCAAAGGTTGTGGCAGGGCGTCGTCGGAACCGTCGAGCCAGTCGACTCTGTCCATCTTGCGCACCACGACGAACTCGTCGCGGTTGCAACCGACCGTGCCGTAATAGTTGAAGCCGTAAGCCTGCTGGGCGTAGCCACCGATCATATGGGTGGGCTTGAGCACCACGCGGGTCACCGAGTTGTGGTGGCCGCCGCGGGTCTTGGTGGTCTCGCTGCCGGGCACGTTCACGATGCGTTCCTGGGCGTGGTACATCATCACCATGCCGTCCTTGACCCGCTGACTGACCACCGCGCGGGCGGTCAGGGCGCCGTTGGCGTTGAAGCACTCGACCCAATCGTTGTCCTCGATGCCGGCGCGCTTGGCGTCGGTTTCCGAGAGCCAGATGATCGGCCCGCCACGGCTCAGGGTGAGCATGATCAGGTTGTCGGTGTAGGTGCTGTGGATGCCCCACTTCTGGTGCGGGGTGATCCAGTTCAGCACGATCTCGGTGTTGCCATTCGGCCGTTTGCCCTTTACGTAATCGATGGTGCGGGTGTTGATCGGCGGCCGATAACTCATCATCTGTTCGCCGAAAGCCTGCATCCACGGGTGATCCTGGTAGAACTGCTGGCGGCCGGTGATGGTGCGCCATGGGATCAGCTCGTGAACGTTGGTGTAACCGGCGTTGTAGCTGACCTTCTCGTCTTCGAGGCCGGACCAGGTCGGGCTGGAGATGATCTTGCGCGGCTGCGCCTGGATATCGCGGAAGCGGATCGCCTCGTGCGCCTTGTTGATCGCCAGGTGGCTGTGATCCCGCCCGGTGAACTCGGACAGCGCCGCCCAAGCCTTGAGCGCCACGTGGCCGTTGGTTTCCGGCGCCAGGGAAAGAATCACCTCGGCGGCGTCGATGGCCGATTCGATCTGCGGCCGGCCCTGGCTCACGCCTTCGGCGCGCACCTTGTGGTTCAGCTCGCCGAGGAACTCGACTTCATGCTCGGTGTTCCAGTTGATGCCCTTGCCGCCGTTGCCCAGCTTGTCCAGCAATGGGCCGAGGGAGGTGAATTTCTTGTAGACGTTCGGGTAGTCGCGCTCGACCACGGTCATGTTCGGGCAGTTCTTGCCCGGCACCGGCGCCTCGCCCGCGGTTTTCCAGTCGATGCCGCCGAACGGCTGGGCCAGTTCGCCGGGGCTGTCGTGCTGCATCGGGATGGTCACCAGATCCTGCTCGACGCCGAGTTGACCGACCGACATCGCGGAGAAGGCCTTGGCGATGCCTTTGTAGATTTCCCAGTCGGAACGCGATTCCCAGGCCGGGTCGATGGCCGCGGACAGCGGGTGGATAAAGGGGTGCATGTCCGAGGTGTTCATGTCGTCCTTCTCGTACCAGGTCGCCGTCGGCAGAACGATGTCCGAGTAGACGCAGGTGCTGGACATACGGAAGTCCAGGGTGGTGACCAGATCGAGCTTGCCGATCGCGCCTTCGTCCACCCAGTCGACCTCGCCCGGCTTGAAGCCGCCGCGCTTACCGAGGTCCTCGTTCATCACCCCGTTCTTGGTGCCGAGCAGGTACTTGAGCATGTACTCGTGGCCCTTGCCCGAGCTGCCCAGCAAGTTGGAACGCCAGATGAACATGTTGCGCGGGAAGTTGGCCGGGTTGTCCGGCTGCTCGCAGGCGAAACGTAGCGAGCCGTCGGCCAGCGAGCGGGTCACGTAGTCCACCGGCGACAGACCGGCGGCCTTGGCGTCACGGGTGATCTGCAGCGGGTTGCGGTTCAGTTGCGGGGCGCTCGGCAACCAGCCGGCGCGCTCGGCGCGGATGTTGTAATCCAGCGCATGCTCGGGGAACTGCGATTTGTCGGCCAGCGGCGAGAGCACTTCGTGCATGCTCATCTTTTCATGGCGCCACTGCGACGAGTGGCCGTAGAAGAAGCTGGTGCCGTTCATCTGCCGTGGCGGACGGCTCCAGTCCAGGCCGAAGGCCAGGGGCAGCCAGCCGCACTGCGGACGCAGCTTCTCCTGGCCGACGTAGTGCGCCCAACCGCCACCGGTCTGGCCGACGCAACCGCAGAGCATGAGCATATTGATCAGCCCGCGGTAGTTCATGTCCATGTGGTACCAGTGGTTCATCGCCGCACCGACGATGATCATGGAACGGCCACGGGTCTTGTCGGCGTTGTCGGCGAATTCGCGGGCGATCTGGATCGCCTTCTCGCGCGACACGCCGGTGATCAGCTCCTGCCAGGCCGGGGTGCCCGGCACGCTGGCGTCGTCGTAATCCTTGGCGACGTTGCCGCCACCCAGGCCGCGGTCGATCGCCAGGTTGGCCGCCGACAGGTCGAACACGGTGGCGACCTTGGCTTGGCTGCCGTCGGCCAGGGTGATCGAACGCACCGGTACGCGGCGCAGCTGCACGGCATCGCCGGCGACGTGCTGGAAGTGCTCGTGGCTCTGGCCGCCGAAGTACGGGAAGGCGACTTCCGCGACTTCAGCGCCACCCACATCCTCGCCGATCAGGCTCAGTTGCAGCTTGACCTCACGGCCCTCGCCGCCCTCGCGGGCTTCGATGTTCCACTTGCCCTTCTCGCCCCAGCGGTAGCCGATCGAACCCTGCGGCGAGACCAACTGATTGGTTTCGCTGTCGATGGCGATGGTTTTCCACTCGGGGTTGTTTTCCTGGCCGAGATTGCCCGCCAGGTCGGCGGCGCGCAGGAAACGGTCCGGCTGGTAGCCGTTGAGTTCCGGGGTCGCGCCTTTGTGATCCTTGAGCAGCACCAGCACCGGGAAGTCGGTGTAGCGGCGCACGTAGTCGGTGAAGTAGGCGCTCGGCTTGTCGAGGTGGAACTCTTTGAAGATGACGTGGTTGAACGCCTGGGCCAGCGCCGCGTCGGTGCCCTGCTTGGGGTTCAGCCAGAGGTCGGTGAGCTTGGCCACCTCGGCGTAGTCCGGGGTGATGGCCACGGTTTTGGTGCCCTTGTAGCGGACTTCGGTGAAGAAGTGCGCGTCCGGCGTGCGCGTCTGCGGCACGTTGGAGCCCCAGG
>CBIHQF010000085.1:0-10161 GCA_966211665.1 uncultured Pseudomonas sp.
GTTGTAAGGAACTGGTCGCCCAATCCAGCGATTTTCTCGATGGTCAGATGAATCTGCGCACGCGCCTGGCCGTGCGCCTGCACTTGGCCATGTGTCATAACTGCCGACGCTTTATCAAACAGATGCGCCTGAGCCAGGCGGTGCTGCGCAAACTGCCGCAGGGGCAGAGTGCCGAGCTCGACGCCTTGCCGCAAAAACTGGCGGAGCTGCGGCGCAAACGTTCCTGATACGCCATTCCTGATTCTTAACGATGAACTGCCTGGGCTGCTCGATACCCAGGCGGGGCGTCGTGCTGTGTGGAAAAACGGCCTCGCAGGCAAGTTGAATGCGCTGCCGGCGGACAAGGCTTCGCCATGTCCTCCCTACAGAAGCGCGTCTCGTAATTCGCCGCACGGTGATCTTTCGTTCGGCTTCGCGGGCTCAGCGCCAACCTACGGCGTGTTGTCGACCCTCCATTCTTGCGCAAAGTCCTCCCATGGTAGGGCGGACGCACGCCCCCGTGGATTGTCGTCCGGGTAGATCGATAAAAATCACCGCTCGCTGTAACGCCTCGCCGCTTGCCTCGTCCATTGAGCCGAGGGAGCCACTGCGGCCCCGTTACTCAGCGTATTGGAGATTGACCATGAAACATCTGAATACTTTTGTTGCCGGCCTGGGCGCCGCTTTGCTGACCAGCGCCGCATTCACCGCGCAAGCCGCCGGCAATCCGTTCGCCGCGCAAGAGCTGAGCAGCGGTTACAGCCTGGCGGCCGGCGAGAAATCCGCCGAGGGCTCCTGTGGCGAAGGCAAGTGTGGCGGTGAAGTGAAAGCCGAAAGCGAGGGCAAGTGCGGCGAGGGTAAATGTGGCGGCGAAGCCAAGACCGATGCCAAGGCCGAAGCCGAAGGCAAATGCGGCGAAGGTAAGTGCGGCGCCGAGAAGCAGGACGCCTGAGTGGAGCTGGGAGGGCAGGGCATGCAGACGGCTTTCGTCAGTGGCGCCGGCCTTGGCCTGCGCCGCGGCTTGCTCGGCGCGTTACAGGATTGCACCGTATCCGAACTGGATTTCCTCGAAGTGGCGCCGGAAAACTGGATCGGCGTCGGTGGCCGGTTGGGCAAGCAATTGCGCGCACTGACCGAGCGCCTGCCGTTTCTCTGCCATGGTCTGTCCCTCAATCTTGGCGGCTTCGCTCCGCTGGATATGCAACTGCTCGAGGCCATCAAAGGCTTTCTCGATGAGCACGGCATTCGCGGCTACAGCGAGCACCTGTCGGCCTGCGCCGACGACGGTCCGCTGTACGACCTGATGCCGCTGCCGTTCTGCGAAGAGTCGGTGGCGCGCATCGCCACTCGGGTGCGCACCGTGCCGGAGGTATTGGAGCGGCCGTTGATCATCGAAAACGTCTCGGCCTATGCGCGGTTGCCGGGCGAGCTGGACGAGGCGAGCTTCGTCCGTGCGGTGCTGGAGCGCGCCGACTGCCAACTGTTGCTCGATGTGAACAACGTATTCGTCAACGCCATCAACTTCGGCTTCGACCCGCGTGCCTATATCGCCGCCATGCCCAGCGAGCGTATCGCCTATCTGCATGTCGCCGGACACTACGACGAGGCCCCGGATTTGAAGATCGATACCCATGGCGCGGCGGTGATCGACCCGGTTTGGGCGCTGCTCGAACATGCCTATGCGGTGCATGGCGTGCGGCCGACTTTGCTGGAGCGCGACTTCAACTTCCCGCCGATTGCCGAGCTGTACGGCGAAGTCGCACAGATTCGCCAGTTGCAGACGGCCGGCCAACAGCTGAGCTACGGCATATGAGCGGCGTAGCCCTGCAACGCGCTTTTGCCGCGCGCATCCGTCGACCCGGCGAGCAGCGGCTGCTCGAGGGCATCGACGCCGAACGCATGGCGATTTACGAAAGCCTGTTCTTCAACAATATCGAGAGTTTTATCAGCGGCGCCTTCCCGGTATTGCGCACGCTGTTCGAGGCGCAGCGCTGGAATCGCTTGGTGCGTGGCTTTATCGCCGAGCACCGCGCCGCGACACCGTATTTTCTGCAGATCAGTCAGGAGTTTCTCGGCTGGCTGCAACAGGGCTATGTCGCGCAAGCGGGCGATCCGCCTTTTATCCTGGAACTGGCGCACTACGAGTGGCTCGAGTTGGCCCTGGATGTCAGCGATGCAGCGCCCGCGCCGGATGGTTGGTCGGCCCTGGCCTGGCCGCTGGCGTACCGCTGGCCGGTGCAGCGGCTCGGCATCGACTATCAACCTGCCACGCCGCCGGAACAGGCGACCTGTTTGCTGGTCTGGCGCGACCCGCAGGACAAGGTGCGCTTTATGCAACTGAGCCCCTTCGCCTATCGCTTGGCCCTCGGTCTGCAAGCCGGCGCGAGCGCCGAGGCCGCCTTGCGGCAATTGGCCGACGAACATGGCTTGGCCGCCGATGCGGACTATTTCGACAACGCCCAACAACTGCTCGATGACTGGCAACGCCAGGGCATCTGGCGCGCCCCTGACCGCCTGACGTCGCGGTGACTTTGGAGATACCCTTATGCTGACTTTCCTCAACCGGCTTCAGGACGCCCTGGACGCCACCCGTCGCCTGGATTTCATCGGGCCCTTGCTGCTGCGCCTGTATCTGGTGCCGATTTTCTGGATGGCCGGCACCCATAAACTCGCCGATATCGACGCCACCGCCGCCTGGTTCGGCAATCCCGACTGGGGGCTGGGTTTGCCCTTTCCCGAGCTGCTGGCCTGGGCCGCCGCGCTGACCGAAGCCGGCGGCGCGATCCTTTTGCTGTTCGGTCTGGCGGTGCGTTGGATCAGCATTCCGTTGATCGTCACCATGCTGGTGGCGATCTTCGCCGTGCATCTGCCCTTCGGCTGGCAAGCGATTGCCGATGCCTCGGCGCCGTTCGCCAACGAGCGGGTGTTGGCTTCGGTGGAAAAAATCGAACGTGCGCGGGCGATTCTCAAGGAGCACGGTAACTACGACTGGCTGACCGGCAGCGGCAAGTTCGTCGTGCTGAACAACGGCATCGAGTTCGCCGCCACCTATCTGGTGATGCTCGTGGCCTTGTTCTTCAGCGGCGCCGGGCGTTGGCTGAGTCTGGATTACTGGTTGGCCAAGGGGCTACGCAGGTCCGTTTAACGCGCCATGAGCGCGCCATATCGTCTTTTTCAAGCCGTGCGGCACGCGCTTATAGTTGAAAGGAGTAAAAGTTCAGTCAGTCATCAAAATTTTATATAACGGCAACTGCGCTGAAATATCGCCTCGCCAAGATTCCCCTCAGCACGAACGAGCCCCCCGCTCGGGTGTTTTCAACACTAAAAGTCTATTAGAGGAATCCTTGATGATCCGTAAGCACAGCTTTCGTGGAGTAGCGGCCGGTTTCGCTACCAGCGCCCTGGCTCTGGCCGTATCCGCCCAGGCTTTCGCCGGTACCGTCACCACCGACGGTGCCGATCTCGTGATCAAAACCAAGGGCGGCCTGGAAGTCGCCACTACCGACAAGGAATTCAGCTTCAAGCTGGGCGGTAAGCTGCAGTGGGATGCCACTAACTTCGACGGCCTGATGGCAGGCCGCCAGGACAATCCGTTCGACGACACCTTCAACACCTTTATCCGCCGCGGTGAAGTCGGTTTTGAAGGCGTGGCCTACAAGGACTGGGGCTATGGCCTGCGTGTCAGCTATGACGAAGATGATGGTACCGACTTCGATCGTGCGTTCATCACCTACAGCGGCCTGGGCTTTGCCGACGTGACCGTTGGCCAGTTCGGCGTCGACTACGGTCTGGAAGGCACCACCAGCTCGTCGTGGATCACCGCCATCGAGCGTCCGTTCATGTACGACTTCCTCAATGGCGACGAAGATGCCAAATTCGGTGTCAACGTTATGCACGCCGGTGACAACTATGGCCTGATGGCTCAGGTTGCCCACTACGACCAGTATGAGTCCGACGACAACGACGAGCTGTTCGGCTATACCCTGCGCGCCAACTGGGCACCGTACCTGGATGGCACCGACGTGATCCATTTGGGTGCCAACTACCACAGCAGCAACCCGGACGATAACACCGCCAACGTGCGCACCCGCATGGGCATCCGCAGTGACGACGATGCGCGCATCGCTTTCGGTAGCACCGCCGATACCGACAAAGACTCTGAATGGGTACTGGAAACCGGTGCCCAGTTCGGTTCCTTCCGTGCCGCTGCCGAGTACTTCCAGCGCCAGGTGTCCGGCGAGACGGCCGGCGGCGCCGATGCCGATGTGGACGCCAGCGGTTACTACGGCCAGGTGTCTTACATGATTGGCGGCGCTCGCAACTACAAAGCCGGTGCCGGCAAGTGGGACAAGCCGACCGACATGAAAGGGACTTTCGAAGTATTCGCACGCTATGAAAGCAACACCATCGACGCCGATGCAGGCGCCATTCCGGCGCAGATGATGAGCGGTGTGGTCGGTGTGGTCGCGGACGATCTCAGCGATGAGTTCGAAGCCAACGCCATGGTGGTGGGCGTCAACTACTTCGCCACTCCGGCGGTGCGCATGAGCCTGAACTACGTGGACTACGAGGTCGACAACCTCGACAGCAATTCACAAGTCGACGGCGAAGACGTGCAGGACGACGGCAAAGCCATCATCGGTCGCCTGCAGTACGTGTTCTAAGCAAAAAGGCTTCTCGATAAAAGGTTTCACTCGCTGCTCCTTTTAAGCTCGTTGCATGCGCAATGCCGCTCACTTGACCCGAAGTGAGCGGCATTTTTTTGTTATCTGTGAGGCGTTTGCGCTGGAGGATCTTCAGGAAAGATCACCAGTAAAAAATGAGTGGACGCCGTCCGTAGGAGCCAGCAGACAGTGCAATCCATCGTCAAGCCGCCATTTGCGCTGACCTGAATGACGTAGCCCCTTCACCCTAACCCTCTCCCGGGGGAGAGGGTGCTGAACGTTGGGCAACCGGTACAGCGTCTTTTGGCTGTTCTACCGCGATCGAGGAGTAGCCCGGCTTGCTCAACATCTCACCGACTCCAACAGCGGCGGCAGCTTGGCGTTATAGTGCGGCTTTGCCCGCACAACCGAGTTCACCGATGCTTTTATCCTGCCTGAGATCCCTGCATGAGCTCACGCCCGCCAGTTGGGATGGGTTGCTCGGCAGCCCGCAGCCGTTTCTGCGCCACGCGTTTCTGTCCGCCCTGGAAGACAGCGGCAGCGTCGGCGGGCGCAGTGGCTGGCAGCCTGCGCATCAGCTGTTGCTCGATAGCCAGGGCAAGCCCCTGGCGGCATTGCCAGCGTATGCCAAGAGCCATTCCTATGGCGAATACGTGTTCGACCATGGCTGGGCCGATGCCTGCCAGCGTGCCGGTATCGCCTATTACCCCAAGCTACTCGGCGCCATTCCGTTTTCCCCGGTGACGGGTCAGCGCTTGCTCGGCGACCCGCTGGCGGCTGCGCAATTGCTCGACGAGTTGACCGCCGGCCTGGAAGAGCAGGGGCTGTCCAGCCTGCATATCAACTTCACCGAGAGTGCCGACGATGCCTTGCTGCATGGGCGCGACGGTTGGCTGCAGCGGCTCGGCTGCCAGTTTCATTGGCACAACCGCGGTTATCGCGACTTTCAGGATTTTCTCGACGGGCTCAGCTCGCGTAAGCGCAAGCAGATGCGCAAGGAGCGCGAGCAGGTGGCGGGGCAGGGTATCGAGTTCGACTGGCGCGAAGGGCGGCAGATGAGCGAGGCCGACTGGGATTTCGTCTACCTGTGCTACGCCAATACCTATCACGTGCGTGGCCAGTCGCCTTATCTGACCCGCCTGTTCTTCAGCCTGCTGGCCGAGCGCATGCCCGAGATGCTCCGTGTGGTACTGGCGCGCCAGGGCTCGCGGCCGGTGGCCATGGCCTTCAGCCTGGTCGGCGGCGATAGCCTGTACGGGCGTTACTGGGGTTGCCTGGCCGAGTTCGACCGCCTGCATTTCGAGGCCTGTCTTTATCAGGGCATGGACTACGCCATCGCCCATGGCGTGCAGCGTTTCGACGCCGGCGCCCAGGGCGAGCACAAACTGATCCGCGGTTTCGAGCCGGCGATCAGTCGTTCCTGGCATTACCTCTGCCATCCGGGGTTGCGCGCCGCCGTGGCGGATTTTCTCGCGCGCGAGCGCGACGGGGTGCTGGCCTACGCCGAAGAGGCGCGTGGCCTGTTGCCCTATCGTCAGGAGCCTTAAGCCGTCTGCTGGCGCGTATCGAGAATATGCAGGCTGTAACCCGGCACCCCCTTGGCGTGGCGTTTGGCCTCCGAGGCCAGGCCGGCCAGTTGGTTGGCATCCAGATGCGCGCACTGTTCCGGGTGCAGGTGCACCACGCCCAGGGATAACGACAACAGCGCGTACTCCTTGCGCTTGCCCTGGCGGTTGGCGGCGAAGAAGCAGCCGGCCTGCAGATGCTCGTCGCGATAGAAGCGCCGGCATTGGTTCTGGAAGTCGTCGAATAGGCGGTTGAGCCGGGCGCGCCAGTCTTCCGAGCCGAATACCAGCAGGAAGTCGTCGCCGCCGATATGGCCGACGAAATCCTTGCTCGGGTCGACCTGCTGGGTCAGGCATTGCGCCAGGCTCAGCAGCACCTCGTCGCCTTTGGCGTAGCCGTAGAGGTCGTTGTACGGCTTGAAGTTGTCGATATCCACATAACAGATCACCGCTTCGCGGTTCTGTTGCAACAGACGGCTCAGGCATTGCTGGATCGGCACATTGCCGGGTAGCAGGGTCAGCGGGTTGGCATAGCGCGCCTGCTGGATTTTCAGCTCGGTGATCAGCTTGAGCACATCGATCACCCGGCCCATGCCCAGGTAGACGCCATCGTCGGTGACGATGAAATCTTCCTCGATCCGCTGGCGCGCGCGGCTGGTCAGCAGGCGGCTGACTTTCTGCAGCGATTGATGTTGTTCGACGGCGAGAAAGTCCTCGCTCATCAGGCGGCTGATCGGTTTACGCGCGAACAGGTCGGCCGCGAAAGGCTTGAGCAGGGCCTCGGAAAGCGAATGGCGGTGCACGATGCCCACCGGTTGCTGCTGCTCGTTGAGGACCGCCAGGGAATTCAGGTTGGCCTGGGCGCGAAAGGCTTCCAGCACTTCGGCGATCGGCGTTTGCACGCCCACTGCGGGTTGGCTGTTGAGCAAAGCGCCGAGGTCGCCGCTGCTCTCGCTCAGCGGCGCCGGGGTATTGCGGTATTTCGGCAGCAGCTGATAAGCGTCGCTCGGCGGTTGCTCCTGCGGGCGACTGAGCAGATAGCCTTGCAGCAGGTCGATGCCCATCTCCGCCAGTACCGTGAGTTCCTCTTCCAGTTCGATGCCTTCAGCGATCACCTGGGCACGCGAGGCCTTGGCCATTTTCAGGATGGAGTCGACGAACTCGCGCTTGACCAGGTCCTGATGAATGCCATCGATGAAATGACGGTCGATCTTCACATAGTCCGGGCGCAGCTCGGACCAGAGACGCAGGCTCGAATAGCCGGCGCCGAGGTCGTCCAGGGCGATCGAAAAGCCCATGGCGCGGTAGTGGTGCAGGGCGGTGTCGAGCAAGGCGAAGTCGTGGGTCGGCGATTGCTCGGTCAGCTCGATCACCACCTGGCTGGGCGGGATGCCATAGGTCTGCAGCAATTGCAGGGTGCGTCCCGGCTGGTGCCCGGGTTCGAGCAGGGAGTCCGGCGATACGTTGAGAAACAGTTTGCCCTGTAGTTTCAGTTCGCTGAAACGCCGGCAGGCATTACGTCGGCAGGCCACTTCCAGCTCGCTCAAGCGCCCGGCGTGGCGGGCCACGGCGAACAGTGTCAGGGGCGAATGCAGGGGGCTGTTGGATGGGCCGCGGGTCAGGGCTTCATAGCCGAGAATGCGCCGTTCGGAGAGGCAGACGATCGGTTGAAACAGGCTGTGCAGGTCGCCGTGAGCAAGAATATGATTCAGCGCGCTCAACTGCTCGGTGACGGTCATGGCTGAGTATCCGTAAAAAATAGGGGCTGATTGCTATCAGCCCCTGCATTTCACGACAGTTCGATGACTGTTTGATGACACTCCCGGCCGCGTATTGGGTGGCCAATCTGGAACTCAGCCCGAGGTAATCGATAAGGATATGCCCGCTCTCGGCGAGGAAGGCATCGTCTTCAGGCTTGGTCTTCTTCGGTTCGCTCGGCTCCGCGTCTTCGTCTTCTTTCTCGAGCTCGCTGAGCAGGTCTTCGCCCTTGGCTTTGCGGCGGCTGTTCTCGATAACCAGTTGCTGGGCTTCGATATCTCTTTGCTGCGCGCGGCGCTTGGTTTCGTTGAGGCTGACGCTGGTTTCGGCCATCAACTTCTGCGCCAGGGTCAACTGGTCGCGGGTGAAGGTGAAGTCCGGGTTTTTCGCCGTGCGGTTCTCATAGCGCGCTTGCAGCTCCACCAGGAAGGGCTTGATCGGGTCCAGCTCCGGTTTGATCGCCGGTTTGATGCTGTCCCAGGGCATGGCTTCGGGCAATGCGCTTTCGCCGATTTCCTTGGTGTCCATCACGTCGGGGTACTGGATATCCGGAATCACGCCCTGATGCTGGGTGCTTTGCCCGGAAACGCGGTAGAACTTGGCCAGGGTCAGCTTCAGTTCGCCGTGGTTGAGCGGCTGAATGGTTTGCACCGTGCCTTTGCCGAAGGTCTGTCCGCCGAGGATCAGGGCGCGGTGATAGTCCTGCATGGCACCGGCGAAAATCTCCGAAGCCGAGGCGGACAGTCGATTGACCAGCACCGCCAGCGGTCCCTTGTAGAAGACCCCGCTATTCTCGTCGGCCAGCACGTCGACACGGCCGTCGCTGTTACGCACCAGCACGGTCGGCCCCTGGTCGATGAACAGTCCGGTCAACTCGGTGGCTTCCTGCAGGGAGCCGCCGCCATTGTTGCGCAAGTCGATGACCACACCGTCGACTTTTTCCTTCTCCAGTTCGGTGAGCAGGCGTTTGACGTCGCGAGTGGTGCTGGTGTAGTTCGGGTCGCCGGCGCGGAAGGCTTTGAAATCCAGGTAGAACGCCGGTATTTCGATAATCCCCAGCTTGTAATCGCGGCCTTGGTGCTCGAGTTTCAGCACGGATTTCTTCGCCGCCTGCTCCTCCAGCTTGACCGCTTCGCGGGTGATGTTGACCACTTTGCTGGTCTGGTCGTTCGGCGCGTTGCTCGCGGGAATCACTTCCAGGCGCACCAGCGAGCCTTTCGGGCCGCGGATCAGTTTGACCACTTCGTCCAGACGCCAGCCGATCACATCGACCATTTCGTCGTTGCCTTGGGCAACCCCGATGATCTTGTCCGCCGGGGCGATCTGCTTGCTTTTCTCGGCTGGGCCGGCGGGCACCAGGCGCACCACCTTGACGTGTTCGTTGTCGCTTTGCAGCACGGCGCCGATACCTTCCAGCGACAGGCTCATGTTGATGTCGAAGTTTTCCGCGTTATCCGGCGAGAGATAAGTGGTGTGCGGGTCGTAGGACATCGCGAAGGCGTTGATATACGACTGGAAGATGTCTTCGCCGCGGGTCTGTTGCAGGCGCGACAGCTGATTCTTGTAGCGCTTGATCAACAGTTCCTGAATTGCCTTGGGTTCTTTGCCGGCGATTTTCAGACGCAGTACTTCGTCCTTCACGCGCTTGCGCCACAGGTCGTCGAGGGCGGCGGTATCGGCGACCCAGGGGGCGTTCTCGCGGTCGATCAGCAGGCTTTCATCGATGCTGAAATCGAACTTGTCGATACCTTGTTCGAGCATGTTCAAGGCGAATTGCAGGCGGCCTTGCAGGCGCTCGAGGTGGCGTTTGTAGATCAGAAAGCCCGGTTGCAACTCGCCATTTTTCAGCAGATCGTCGAACTGATCGCGCCACTGGTCGAATTCCGCGATATCGCCCGCAGTGAAATAGCTGCGTGAGGGGTCGAGCATCTTCAGGTAGCCCTGATAGATCTTGTTCGAGCGCTCATCGTTCAGCGGTGGCTTGTTGTAGTGGTGACGATTGAGCAGCTCGACCACATTGAGGCTGGCGATCACCTGCTCGCGCGTCGGCTGCAGATATTCCCAGGGATCGGGTGTGGTGGTTTTCGCGTAGAGCGGCGAAGCGCCTAGGCTGAGGCTAAGGGCGAGGAAGGTGCTGAGCAGGGGACGTTTCACACCGATTCGACGTACAGGCAATTGATAACGCATATTAGGCC
>CBIHQF010000086.1:0-10121 GCA_966211665.1 uncultured Pseudomonas sp.
CCCAACTTGGTTGCATCAAAATGAAATGTGGGAGTATATGGAAGACGAAGAAAGCGCCGCGCTGACGTATTCGGAAGAAGAGAATTATCAAAATGGAGGAAAGGATGATCAGTTGCCATTTTAGATTAACAAGAACCGTTCCGCGTTGCTGAATACGTTAGATTTCAAGGAAGGCGCTGGTTTTCGGCTAAAAAACAGCCATAATCCTAGCCGCAAAATTTGCCTTTTAGTTTTTCTACAGCCTCGTTAGGCACACCTATCAAATACCGGTGATAAGTAAATCAAGAGCAGCAATTATTTCATTACGCTGTGCTGAAAGGTCGGCAACTTGAGTGCCGAGTTGTTTCTTAGCGATACCGGCCAGTTGCGGAGTCACCATCACGTACTGTTTGGCATCGATTTCAAACGTTGGCGTGAGGGTTCTGAGAGTTTTTCCTTTCATGGCAGTAGCCGTGTAGAGAGGTACTACAACCCTCGTGCCGAGCTCGGCAATCAGGTCGCTTTGCACGTCAAGCAGAAAGGGCACGGCAGCCTTGCTGGCAGCGTTGGTGTTCTTGTGTACTGCGAACTGGGGCATCAGAAGCTCCGTAGGTCATCGCTGAACACGCCGTGGGCTTCCACATGTTCGTTGTAGGCCTCGATGGCTTTCCGATTCTCTGCCAGCCATTGCTCGCGCTGTTTCTTCTTCAGGGCCTCGGCCAGAGCCTGCTCTAATGTCGCGGAGAGGTTAATATCCAATTCCTTGGCTTTATTGAGCAAGTCACCGTTAACGCTGAGGTTGGCAGCTCGTTTGGGGGCATTGAGGTTGTATACAGCAAGCATGGGCATTCCCTCCTGGGCGTGCATGCGCACATGCTATGCGCATTCAAGCTTGCGGTCAAAGGCGCGTCTAACATTCAAATCGTTCGCTTCGCTCACTGGGTCGGGCTAAAGCCTTTTGTCAGTCAGCCTGAAAATTCTTCCTCTGCAAAACCGCCCCCCGATTGCATCCGGGCTACAAATTGTCCGCCCCTTACAAACCGTCTTTCTCAAGATGATCGAGGTCGACCGGGTCGCCGCTGCGGCTGCCCAGTTTGCTGCGGATATCCTCGAACATCAGGTCGTACTCATGGTGGCCGTGCATGATCAGGCTGTGTTCGGGCGCCAAGCCGTGCTTTTGCGCCAGGCGGGAGGCGACGCTGGCGAAGTTGAAGGCGGTGTCGCGGTGCAGCTCGAAGCTTTCTTCAAATGCCTTGCCTGCCACTTCGCCGACCATGCGCATATGCAGCATGGCGCCTTCGGCGGAATCCTGGCGAACCTCGTAGTAAAGATCGATGCTGAACGCCGGTTGCTCGACGGTGCCGACCGCATTGGCGCGGTGCAGGTGGCCTGGCTCGAACATGTCGACTCCCTATCAAGAAGAATTCGAAGCAGTCTAGCAGCCTCAAATCTGCCTCAGTTCAGTGCATTGGCGGCGCGTTCCTGCACCAGCACCCAGGGCGCCACCACCACCGCCCATAATTGCGGATCGCGCGTAAACAGGTCTTCGGCCTGTTCATCGGCAACTTTTTTTAATTGACCGGCGGCCAACCAGGCGCCGACCTTGCCTTGGTCGTTTTCCGCTACGGCTTGAGCCACCGCGATCAGATCCTGGGAGCCTTCGACCAGTAACAAGGCGCCGCGGGCAAAAAAAGGTTGTAGCTCTTGCCAGCTAATTGGTGCAGTTTCTCCGAGCAGCTTGGCATAGAGGGTGCTAGGTTGTTCTGTCATGGTGTGCTCTGAAGGGCGGTCGATTAGATCGGGCGCCATGATAGCGCCGAGCGGCATTCAGGCAACCAAACCTGACGAAGCGAGGCGGCTGGTAGGCACGCCGTTTTTATATACGTTTATTGCAATTAAGCGACATCCAGGTGTTTTGCCCTCGGTAGCCGGCTTTTCAAGGTGTAAAGCTGCGCTCTACACTGCGCCGGTACAGTTGCCGGGGGTATGACCGGGTAAACCAACTCGGTTCTGCAGCATTGGCGCTAGAACCACAACGATCAAAAATCAATAAGAGTGGAGCACTATGAACAAGGCTACTAAGCAGATTTCCAAGCTGTTTGCCGCCATGGCCATGGCCGGCGTTGCTAGCTACTCGCTAGCGGCTGACACCATCAAGATCGGTCTGGCAGGCCCCGTTACCGGCGCAGTCGCGCAGTACGGCGAAATGCAGTTCATCGGTGCCAAGATGGCCATCGAGCAAATCAACAAGGCCGGCGGGGTGGACGGCGCGATGCTCGAAGGCGTGGTTTACGACGATGCTTGCGATCCGAAGCAAGCGGTTGCCGTAGCCAACAAGATCGTCAACGACGAAGTCAAGTTCGTGGTCGGCCACCTCTGCTCCAGCTCCACTCAGCCGGCATCCGACATTTACGAAGACGAAGGCATTCTGATGGTCACCGCGGCTTCCACCAGCCCGGACATCACCGCTCGCGGTTACCAGTTGGTGTTCCGCACCATCGGTCTGGACAGCCTGCAAGGCCCGACCGCCGGCAATTACATCGCCGACCACGTCAAGCCGAAGGCCGTTGCGGTCATCCACGACAAGCAGCAGTACGGCGAAGGCATCGCCACCGCGGTCAAGCAGACTCTGGAAGCCAAAGGCACCAAGGTCGCCCTGTTCGAAGGCATCAACGCCGGCGACAAGGACTTCTCCGCGATGATCGCCAAGCTCAAGCAAGCCGGTGTGGATTTCGTCTACTACGGCGGCTACCACCCGGAACTCGGCCTGCTGCTGCGTCAGTCGGCAGAGAAAGGCCTGAGCGTCAAGTTCATGGGCCCGGAAGGCGTGGGTAACAAAGAAATCTCCGCTATCGCCGGCCCGGCTTCCGAAGGCCTGCTGGTCACCCTGCCGAAGTCGTTCGACCAGGACCCACGCAACCAGGCGCTGGTCGAGGCCTTCAAGGCCAAGAACCAAGACTCCAGCGGTCCGTTCGTGTTCCCGGCTTATGCCGCGGTGCAAGTGATCGCCGAAGGCATCGAGAAAGCCGGCAGCACCGACACCGACAAAGTGGCCGCGGCCCTGCGCGCCAACAGTTTCGACACCCCCACCGGCACCCTGGCCTTCGACGAAAAAGGCGATCTGAAAGATTTCAGCTTCGTCGTCTACGAATGGCACCAGGATGGCACCAAGACCGAAGCCCCGATGAAGTGATTGCGCGGCTTCCCGCCTGAACCCAGAGCCCACTGCAGCCGCAGTGGGCTTTGTCTATTTGAAGAATCCCGGTTTCACGCTGCGCCACAAGCGCCGACGTGCGTGACGACCCAGGAGTTAGGCAATGCCTGATCTGTATCACTACCTACAACAGCTGATCAACGGCCTGACCGTCGGCAGCACCTATGCCCTAATCGCCATCGGCTACACCATGGTTTACGGCATCATCGGCATGATCAACTTCGCCCATGGCGAGGTCTATATGATTGGCTCGTACGTAGCCTTCATTGTGATCGCCGGTTTGGCCATGTTCGGCCTGGACAGTTTGCCCATTGTGATGATCGCGGCCTTCGCCGCCAGCATCATCGTCGCCAGCGCCTACGGCTACAGTATCGAACGGGTCGCCTATCGCCCATTGCGCGGCGGCAACCGGCTGATCCCGCTGATTTCGGCGATCGGCATGTCGATCTTCCTGCAGAACGAGGTACTCCTCGCCCAGGATTCCAAGGACAAAGCCATTCCCAACCTGCTGCCGGGCAACTTCGTGTTCGGCGAAAGCACCATGAACGGCGTGGTGATTTCCTATATGCAGGTGCTGATCTTCGTCGTCACCTTCCTCGTCATGCTCGGTTTGACGCTGTTCATCTCGCGTTCGCGCCTGGGTCGCGCCTGCCGCGCCTGCGCCGAAGATTTGAAGATGGCCAACCTGCTGGGCATCAACACCAACAACATCATCGCCCTGACCTTTGTCATCGGCGCCACCCTGGCCGCCGTGGCCGCGGTGCTGCTGGGCATGCAATACGGCGTGATCAACCCGCACCTGGGCTTCCTCGCCGGGATCAAGGCGTTCACCGCCGCGGTACTCGGCGGCATCGGCAGCATTCCGGGCGCCGTACTGGGCGGTCTGGTACTGGGCGTGGCCGAAGCCTTCGGCGCCGACATCTTCGGCGATCAGTACAAGGACGTCGTGGCTTTCAGCCTGCTGGTGCTGGTGCTGCTGTTCCGTCCGACCGGCATCCTCGGCCGTCCGGAGGTTGAAAAAGTATGAGTTCGGTCATGACGAAAAATCTCAAAACCGCCATTTTCAGCGCCCTGCTGGTCGTGGCCGTGGCCTACCCGGTGTTGGGCCTGAAGCTCTCCACCATCGGCATCAAGCTGCAAGTCGAGGGCGCCAGCCCGGCAGTCATCTGGACGATCGCCGCTTGTGCGATCGCGATGTTCTTCTGGCAACTGTTCCGCGGCCATTTCAGCGCCGCCTGGAGCCAAGTGCCGAAGTTGCCGAGCATGCCGGGCAAGGTCAGCGAATTGCTGACAGAGCCCACGACCCAGCGCTGGATCATTCTCGGCCTGGTGCTGGTCGCCCTGGCCTGGCCGTTCTTCGGTTCGCGCGGCGCGGTGGATATCGCCACGCTGATCCTGATCTACGTGATGCTCGGCCTCGGCCTGAACATCGTGGTCGGTCTGGCCGGCTTGCTCGACCTCGGCTACGTCGCCTTCTACGCGGTCGGCGCCTACAGCTATGCGCTGCTGTCGTTCTATTTCGGCCTGAGCTTCTGGATCTGCCTGCCGATCGCCGGCCTGATGGCCGCGACCTTCGGCTTCCTGCTCGGTTTCCCGGTGCTGCGCTTGCGCGGCGACTACCTGGCGATCGTCACCTTGGGCTTCGGCGAGATCATCCGCATCCTGCTGAACAATATGACCTGGTTGACCGGCGGCCCCAACGGCATCGGCTCGATCCCCAAGCCGACGCTGTTCGGCCTGTCGTTCGACCGTAAAGCCGCCGAGGGCATGCAGACCTTCCACGAGTATTTCGGCATCGCCTACAACTCGATCAACAAGGTGATCTTCCTCTACCTGATCGCGCTGCTGCTGGTGCTGCTGACCCTGTTCGTGATCAACCGTCTGCTGCGTATGCCGATCGGCCGCGCCTGGGAAGCGCTGCGCGAAGACGAAATCGCCTGCCGCGCACTGGGCATGAACCCGACGGTGATCAAGCTCTCGGCCTTCACTATCGGCGCCTGCTTCGCCGGTTTCGCCGGCAGCTTCTTCGCCGCGCGCCAAGGCCTGGTCAGCCCACAGTCGTTCACCTTCATCGAGTCGGCGATCATCCTCGCCATCGTCGTGCTGGGCGGTATGGGTTCGCAGTTGGGGATCATCCTCGCGGCCATCGTGATGATTCTGCTGCCGGAACTGGCACGCGAATTCAACGAGTACCGCATGCTGATGTTCGGCGCCCTGATGGTGCTGATGATGATCTGGCGTCCGCAGGGCCTGTTGCCCATGCAGCGCCCCCACCTGGAGCTGAAACAATGAGCCGCCCTATTCTCGAAGTAAGCGGCTTATCCATGCGTTTTGGCGGCCTGCTGGCCGTCAACGGGGTGAGCCTGAACGTCAACGAAAAACAGGTCGTGTCGATGATCGGCCCGAACGGCGCCGGCAAGACCACGGTGTTCAACTGCCTGACCGGGTTCTATCGGCCCACCAGCGGCAATATCCGCCTCAACGGCGAGCAGATCGAAGGCTTGCCGGGCCACAAGATCGCCCGTAAAGGCGTGGTGCGCACCTTCCAGAACGTGCGTCTGTTCAAGGACATGACCGCGGTGGAAAACCTGCTGGTGGCGCAACACCGCCACCTCAACACCAACTACCTGTCCGGCCTGCTGAAGACCCCGGCGTTCCGCAAGAGCGAGCGCGAGGCGATGGAATTCGCCGCGCATTGGCTGGAGCGGGTCAACCTGACCGAGTTCGCCAACCGCCCGGCCGGCACCCTGGCCTACGGCCAGCAGCGCCGCCTGGAAATCGCCCGCTGCATGATGACCCGCCCGAGCATCCTGATGCTCGACGAGCCGGCCGCCGGCCTCAACCCGCGGGAAACCGACGACCTCATGGCGCTGATCCGCGTGCTGCGCGACGAGCACAACGTCACCGTGCTGCTGATCGAGCACGACATGAAGCTGGTCATGAGCATTTCCGACCATATCTATGTGATCAACCAGGGCACCCCCCTGGCCGATGGCACGCCGGAACAGATCCGCGCCAACCCGGACGTGATCAAAGCCTACCTGGGGGAAGCGTGATGCTGTATTTCGACAATGTTTCCACCTTCTACGGCAAGATCCAGGCGCTGCACGACGTCAACGTCGAGGTCCGCCAAGGCGAGATCGTCACCCTGATCGGCGCCAACGGTGCCGGTAAATCGACCCTGTTGATGACCCTGTGCGGCTCGCCGCAAGCGGCCATGGGCAGCATCCGTTACCAGGGCGAGGAACTGGTCGGCCAGGAGACTCCGGAAATCATGCGCAAGAGCATCGCCGTGGTGCCGGAAGGCCGCCGCGTGTTCTCGCGTCTGACCGTGGAAGAAAACCTGGCGATGGGCGGCTTCTTCACCGCCAAGGACGAGTTCCAGGAGCAAATGGCCAAGGTCCTGCACCTGTTCCCACGTTTGCAGGAGCGCCTGACTCAGCGTGCCGGCACCATGTCCGGCGGCGAGCAGCAGATGCTCGCCATCGGCCGCGCGCTGATGAGCAAGCCCAAGCTGTTGCTGCTCGACGAGCCGTCCCTGGGACTGGCGCCGATCATCATCCAGCAGATCTTCGATATCATCGAACAGCTGCGCAAGGACGGCGTGACCGTGTTCCTGGTCGAGCAGAACGCCAACCAGGCGCTCAAGCTGGCCGACCGCGGCTATGTGCTGGAGAACGGCCGGATCGTCATGCAGGGCAGCGGCCACGACCTGTTGAACGATCCGAAAGTGCGCGACGCCTATCTGGGCGGCTGATCGCCTCAGGTCTGAAACCGCTCTTCGGAGCGGTTTTTTATTCGCACACAGAACCTGTAGGCTGGGTTAGCGGCGCTTACCACGGCTGTACGGGCGACGCGGGCTCCGAGCGCCGCGTAACCCAGGATGTCGGTGATGCGGTTGGCGCTATGCTGGGTTACGCCGCAGCAAGTCCGGCGGTTTGATCCGGGCTGCCCATGCGGCTAACCCAGCCTACGGCCTGGAAAACTGCTCCACGACGCGGTTTTTATCTGAGCCGTTCGCCCATAGCTGCGTGCACGGGAGCCCCGGCCAGTTACAATGGCCGCCCCTTTTCATCGATGACCGCTTCCATGACCGAGCCGATACGCCTGTCCAAACGCCTGATCGAGATGACCGGCTGCTCGCGCCGCGAGGCCGAACTCTATATCGAGGGCGGCTGGGTGACGGTCGACGGCGAGGTCGTCGAAGCGCCGCAGTTCAAGGTGCTGGATCAACGCGTCGCACTGCATCCCGATGCCGTGGCGGCGCCGCTCGAGCCGGTCACCCTGCTACTGCATGTGCCCTCCGGGCACTTTCCCGATCGCGCGGTGGAGTCGGTTGGCCCTGCCAGCCATTGGCCGGATGACGCTTCGGGCATCCGCCCGCTGCGCAGCCATTTCTCCCGCCTGAACACCTGCATTCCACTGCAAGCGGGGGCCGATGGCCTGCACGTGCTGACCCAGGATTGGCGCATCGAACGCAAGCTCAAGGAAGACCTGAGCAAGCTGGAACAGGAATACGTGGTCGAGGTGATCGGCACGCTCAGCACCAGCCAGCTGAAACGCCTCAACCATGGCCTGGTGTTCAACGGCACCGCCCTGCCGCCGTGCAAGGTCAGTTGGCAAAACGAAACCCGCCTGCGCTTCGCCTTGAAGAACCCCTTGCCCGGGCAAATCGTTTTCATGTGTAACAGCGTCGACCTCAAGGTGCTGGGCATGAAGCGCATCCGCATCGGCGGCGTGCCCTTGTCCAAGGTCCAACCCGGCCAATGGCGCTACCTCGCTAGCAAAGAACGCTTCTAACTTTCTTATTTTTAAAGCCGGCGCCTCTAGGTGACCTGCCCTTTTCAGGACATTTCCATGCTCAACAACGATGTACTGCGCAGCCTGCGCTACACGCTCGACGTCAACGATGCGCAATTGGCCGCGATCATTCAGCTCAGCGGCAAGGAAATCGAACTGGAAGCACTCGACGCCTTGCTGAAGAAGGAAGACGAGGACGGTTTCGTGGCCTGCGACGACGAACTGATGGCGCATTTTCTCGATGGCCTGGTGTACTTCAAGCGCGGCAAGGACGACAGCCGCCCGCCGCAGCCCTTCGAACTGCCGGTGACCAACAACATGGTGCTGAAAAAGCTGCGAGTGGCCTTCGAGCTGAAAGAAGACGACATGCACGCGATCATGCACAGCGTCGATTGCCCGGTGTCCAAGCCGGAGATGAGCGCACTGTTCCGCAAGTTCGGCCACAGCAACTACCGCAGCTGCGGCGATCAGTTTCTGCGCAACTTCCTCAAGGGCCTGACGTTGCGGGTACGTGGCTGAGCGCCACGAATTAATGGCCAAACTGCGCGAAATGCCAGGTTTTCTGGAGAACATAGTCACTCCGATAGCGTATGAGCGATGGCTCATACGTAAAGCGGCGGCTCATGTAAAACGAGATCGTAAACGTGGGCACCTTTGCACGGGTAGCGCATACCGAGAAGCTATCCACGCTGCCGTAATCGCATCGAACGGAAAAGATGCCTACACCGGCGAACAGCTGGATTGGCACCTGATAAGCACCTATGACAACGAACTCTCGGGGCTCGGGCGCCATGCCTATAAAGCCGGGTTCGCATTGTTGCCAAGCGTGGACCATGTAATAGCGGCGTCCACCGAAGCGAGCTTCAAAATCTGTGCGTGGCGAACCAACGATGCGAAACACGATCTTTCTCTGGAGTCATTTCTCGAGCTATGCAAGAAAGTCCTGGAGCATGCGGGTTATCGCATCGACACTCCCTAGGACGTTGGGGCGAGGCGCGTAGCCTGAGCGCGTTAGAGTGAGGCGTAGGTTGGGTTGAGGAGCATAGCGACGAAGCCCAACGCAGATCGTTCAAACTTGGCATCGTCGGTTGGCGCCCGTTGGGCTTCGCGAAGCTCAGCCTACGTGGCCCGACCGACCTGCCAACGCTGCCTATCGCATGGCGGCGTATTTCCAAACGCGATAATGACTGCCGGGCGGCCATCGGGCGATTAGGGTAATGGCACTCATCCGTTAAAAGGATTCGCCATGCACCCCTACTTCACCCTGCAAGGCCGCACCGCCCTGGTCACCGGCGGCAGCCGCGGCATCGGCAAGATGATCGCCAAAGCCTTCCTCGAAGCCGGCGCCACCGTTTATGTCTGCGCCCGCGACGGCGAAGCCTGCGCACAGACCGCCGCCGAGCTCTCGGTCTTCGGCAGCTGCCACGGCATGGCCGCCAACCTGGCCAGCGAAGAAGGCGTGCAGGTACTGGCCGCGCAGCTGGCGGAAAAAATCGACAGCCTGGATATTCTGGTCAATAACGCCGGCACCACCTGGGGCGCCCCGCTGGAAAGCTACCCGGCGAAAGGCTGGGAGAAGGTCATGCAGCTCAACGTGACCTCGGTGTTCAGCTGCATCCAGCAGTTGCTGCCGCTGCTGCGCAAGGCCGGCAGCGCGGCGAGCCCGGCGCGGGTGATCAATATCGGCTCGGTGGCCGGCATCACCTCCCATGGCGAAGACGCCTATGCCTACGGCCCGAGCAAGGCGGCGCTGCACCAGTTGTCGCGCATGCTCGCCCGTGAGCTGGTCGGCCAGCACATCAACGTCAATGTGATCGCCCCCGGGCGCTTCCCGAGCAAGATGACCCAGTTCATTGCCCAGGACGATACGGCCATGGCCGAAGATTGCGCAGTGATCCCGATGAAGCGCTGGGGCCGCGAGGAAGAAATGGCCGCCCTGGCGATCAGCCTGGCGAGCAGCGCCGGTGCCTATATGACGGGGACCATCATCCCCATCGATGGCGGTTTCCACCTCTGACGACGGGCGCGGGCGGGCCTGACCTTTAGTCGGCTGCCTGCCTCTGCCCAAACAGCTCTGCTAGCGTTAGCTCATTGAGACCTTTCATTTCGCCACCGGGGGGAAAGGAGG